>NZ_LT627735.1:1200000-1500000 GCF_900101765.1 Nonlabens sp. Hel1_33_55 | reverse complement strand
TTACGGTCAACAACCATACTACGATTGCTGTTGCGTAAGGCGAGTTCTCTCTCAATGGATGACCTTCCGTAGATTTGGAACTCTCTTGAATCCCTAAAATCGTACTGTGCGATTACATCTTGCCATGCATCATAGTCCATGTCATCTATATTGATACCTATGAACTCAATTTCTGGATATTTGAGTTGTAGATCTTTTACTTGATCGTGGACTCCTAATGCATAGTTTTTGTCTTGGATTGACCAATAGTACAAAACAGATAAACGCTTGACTTTATCCTCTAACATCACGGTTTCATTATTGATGTCTCGTAACTCAAAATTAGGTAATGGATTTCCAGGATCAAGAGAGATATAAGTAGATGCTAGTTGAGCAATCTCTTCGTTAATTTTTTCATCTGTCGACATACTCAAGAAATCAGTGACAAGTGCATTGATATCAGTGGCATTTTTGCGGCGTCTAATAAAATTGCGAATCTCGCTCGCAGCAAAATAATTTTTCAACGTTTCATTGGTAAGCGTACTGTCAATAATATCCAGTCGCTCTTTATTATAGTAATAACTGTTGAGGTCTACCTCGTCAATATTCTTGACTGAAAGTTTTTTAAACGCAATATTGGAAACCAGCGCATTCATAAATGGTCTAAACGCATAGTTGTTGAGCAGCTTAGCCTGATTTAAATCTAGTCTCGATCTATGAGCAAAAAACTCTTCAGGAAAAATTACATTTTCATCCTCATAGGGATTCCCATCATTTAGAATGGGATAACGCTCTAATTCGTAATAGCTATTCAGGCTGATAATAAATTTCGCGAGCTTTGAAAAGTGCTCACCAAATTCATATTTAGCAATCGCTTTATCTAAATTTTCCAGACGCTCTTCCTTGACACGCAGCACATTTTTATAGAAAACTTCAGGAGATTCATTTTTAAACTTTAGAAGTCTCATATTAGACTTTTCAATATCAATATATAGCTGAATCAAAAAGTTGTTTTCTCTAGAATGAGATCCTGTAAATGCAAGGGTCTCATCAAAAGCCTTGGTATTTGCTCGCAGGCCAACACTATCACCAGGAGTCAGGTAAAAAGATTGATATTCTCCAGGGTAGGCGATGCTAAATAGTCCAGCTTCTAGATTTTCATAAGTGATTTCAAAATTACCGTTCTCATCAAGAAGCAACGTGTCTCTTACGTCTAGATAATCTGTGATGATGACAAACTCTGATTTGGGATTGACGACTTTTCCGTCGATGTACGTGGTGAATGGGACATCCTCTTCACAAGAATGGAGAAATGGTATCAAAATGAATGATAGAACTAGTAATCTAGAAAGAATAGTTCGCTTTCGCGAAAGCGTAATTATCTCAATCATATAGAAAATTCTTCATGTTTCATTCTACCTTTTACAAAAAAAGCCGTTCTCCTAGACTACATCAGTTAATAGGCTGTTAAATAAGAGCACTTTTGTTAAGCAAAAATGTGTAGGAAATCAGTACTTTTGCAGCCTTAAAAATCAAGCTATGCTAACAGTTTCAAACCTATCGGTCCAATTTGGAAAACGTGTTCTTTTTGACGAGGTCAACGCAAAATTTGGCGGGAGCAATTGTTATGGAATTATTGGGGCCAATGGTGCCGGTAAATCTACATTTTTAAAAATAATGACGGGCAAAATGGAAGCGACTAGCGGCCATGTACACCTAGATGCCGGTAAGAGAATGAGTGTGCTGGAGCAAGATCACAATGCTCACGATGAAGATACGGTCCTAGAAACAGTACTTAAAGGTAATAAGCCACTTCATAAATTGAAAACGCAAATTGATGCGTTGTATGCAGATTATACAGATGAGAACGCAGAAAAAATAGGCGAGCTACAGGTGAAGTTTGAAGAAATGGATGGCTGGAATGCAGATAGCAGTGCGGCATCACTTCTTTCTAATCTAGGTATAGGTGAGGAATACCACTATACGCTCATGCAGGATATGGATAACAAATTGAAGGTGCGTGTGCTACTGGCGCAGGCGCTTTTTGGGAATCCAGATGTTTTGATTATGGATGAGCCTACCAATGACCTGGATTATGAAACTATTAACTGGCTGGAGAATTTCCTAGCCAACTATGAAAATACAGTGATCGTTGTATCGCATGACCGTCACTTCCTGGATGCCGTTTGTACACACATTGCAGATATCGATTTTGGTAAGGTGAATCAATACAGCGGTAATTACACGTTCTGGTATGAGTCTTCTCAATTAGCTGCTAGACAACGCCAAAAAGCAAATCAAAAAGCCGAGGAAAAGAAAAAGGAACTTCAAGAATTTATTGCTCGATTTAGCGCAAACGTTGCAAAATCCAAGCAAGCAACGTCACGTAAAAAGATGATCGAAAAACTTGATATTTCAGAGATCAAGCCATCTTCCAGACGTTATCCTGCGATTATTTTTGATCGCGACCGTGAGGCTGGTGACCAGATTTTGAACATTAAGAAATTGGCTGGATCCATTGATGGAGAAGTTCTTTTCAAAGATGTGGATCTTAATCTCGCCAAAGGCGATAAAGTCATCATCTATTCAAAAGATAGTCGTGCTAGTTCATTATATTACGACATCATCAACGGCAAAACAGATGCAGATTCTGGTTCGTTCCAATGGGGTGTGACCACAACTCAAAGTTATTTGCCGGTTGACAACTCAGAATTCTTTAATGTGGATATGAACTTGGTAGACTGGCTACGTCAATACGCACAAACAGAAGAAGAGCGTGAAGAGGTATTTTTACGCGGATTCTTAGGTAAGATGATCTTCTCTGGAGAAGAAGCCTTAAAAAGTGCGCGAGTACTTTCAGGTGGTGAGAAAGTGCGTTGTATGCTTTCCAGAATGATGATGAAAAGAGCAAACGTGTTGATGGTAGATGAACCGACAAACCACTTAGATCTGGAATCCATTCAGGCATTCAATAACAGCTTGAAAAACTTCAAAGGAACTGTGTTGCTAACCACACATGACCATCAGTTTGCGCAAACCGTTGGTAATAGAGTAGTGGAATTGACACCTGGCGGCGCGATTGATCGCTATACGACTTTTGAAGAATATATGGATGATAAGAGCATCAAGGAACTGCGCAACAAAATGTACACTTCCTAGCAAACCTGGTTGTTGATAGATAGGCACCATCTTTGTTCTAACTCAAGCATATTGTAATTAAATTTGTAAAGAGCACATATTATGGGAGTTCTATCACGTCGCAAAAACAAGAAATATTCATACGAGCCTCGTTACTATAAGAACGAGGACAAGGATGGCAATCCGTTTGAGATCAGGCATAAGTTTGATGATTACCGGTCTACCATCGATAATCGTGGGCTTAAATCTAAGTTCAACAACGCGATGCGCGATTACAAGGAAGGCACAGAAAGAAAAGCCAGAACACGTATTTATATCATCGCAGCTGTATTGATACTTCTATTCCTCTGGTTCATCGATTTTGACCTATCCATCTTTAGTTTCTAATTGACTTTATGTCAGACATCATACGCTTATTACCAGACCATGTAGCAAACCAGATTGCCGCTGGAGAAGTCGTGCAGCGACCAGCCAGTGTGGTGAAGGAATTGCTGGAGAATGCTATTGACGCTTCCGCGAAAGGTATTAGCCTCATCATTAAGGACGCCGGCAAGACACTGGTGCAAGTCATTGACGACGGTAAAGGTATGAGCACAACAGATGCCCGCATGGCATTTGAACGTCACGCCACATCAAAAATAAATAGTGCCGAAGATCTTTTTGCACTAGCAACCAAAGGCTTTAGAGGTGAAGCACTGGCGTCAGTTGCGGCCATTGCTCACGTGAGCGTCAAGACTAGACGTGAAGAAGATGATTTGGGAACTCAACTGGATATTGAAGGTAGTAAGGTCACTGGTCAGGAGCCAGTAGTAACACCAGCGGGAACTATGATAAGCGTCCGCAATTTATTTTACAACGTTCCCGCACGACGTAAGTTTTTAAAGTCAGATAATGTGGAACTGCGCAACATTACTAACGAGTTTCATCGCGTGGCGATGGCCCATCCACAAATAGCTTTTAAATTTATAAATAACGACAGTGAGTTGTTCAACTTACCTGCCGGCACCTATCGCCAGCGTATCGTGAATATTATGGGTTCCAGAGTAGATGATAAACTCGTTCCCATTAAAGAAGAAACCGAATTACTGACCATTCACGGTTATATAGGCAAACCAGAATTTGCTAGAAAGACGAAAGGACTTCAATACTTTTTTGCAAACGATAGATTCATCAAGCATTCCTATTTACATCATGCGGTGGTGAGCGCTTTTGAGGGTTTGTTACCAGATAAGGCAAACCCTAGCTATTTTTTATACCTAGATGTGCCGCCAGATAGTATTGACATCAATATTCACCCTACAAAAACTGAGGTCAAATTCGAGGATGAGCACAGTATTTATGCGATTGTTCGAGCGAGTGTGAAACATGCTTTGGGGCAGTTTAGTATTGATTCCATTGACTTTCAAAAGGACACAGAGCTTGATTTGCCTTATGAGAAGGCACGAGGCACCGCAAGTGCACCGCGCATAGAGGTGGATCCAGATTTTAATCCGTTCAAACAAACCGATTCCAGAAACGGTACTGCGCATAAATCCAATGCGTACCGGCCAGAAAAGACGCCAGCATGGGAAGCTTTGTATACCGGCCTTGATGAAAGTTCCACAATGATTGATGATGAGTCCGCTTTCGCGAAAGCGGAACAATCCTTATTCACGTCAACAGAAACCGATTCTACCACCAATATTTTCCAGCTGCAACGCAAGTTTGTCATTAGCACATTGCAAAGTGGTTTGTTGGTCATCAACCAAAACCGCGCTCATGAACGCATTTTGTATGAACAACTATTGCGACAACTTACCGTGCAGAATGGTGTGAGCCAGCAGTTGCTGTTTCCCATAACCATGGATCGACCACCAGAAGAGGTCACAATTTTAAAACAACTTCAAACCGAATTGGAAAGTGTAGGCTTTCTTTTCAAAAATTTGGAAAACGCCAACATTCAAATAGAAGGATTACCGCTAGATTTGAAAGAAACCGATGTGGAGCCGTTGCTGGATTCCATCATTGCTTTCCAGCAGGAAGAATTGCCAGATGGCAGTTTCTCGCATGTGGATAGACTGGCAGCAAGAATGGCATCAAAAATGGCCATTAAAACAGGTGACGCACTCAATAAGCAGCAAATGGAACAAATGATAGACGAACTTTTTGCGTGTAAGGAACCAGAACTGACGGCCCAAGGCAAGAAAGTATTTATCAATCTCACAGGCGACCACCTGAATTCAAAATTTAACTAGTACATGTTCAACAACCTGACACCAGTCGTCAAAAATATTATCATACTCAACGTTGCGATTTACATAGGTACGGTGTTTATAGCGCCTGGCTTGTACGATGATTTGAGTCTTTGGTTTTTTATGAATCCCAATTTTCAAGTGTGGCAAATTTTTACCCACATGTTTATGCATGACTCAAGTAGCTTTATGCATATTCTTTTCAATATGTATGGTCTGTTTTTATTTGGACCGCTGCTGGAACGCTGGATGGGTAGCAACCGCTTCATTTTCTTTTACCTCGCCTGCGGTATAGGTGCCTATTTGCTCACTACGGGAATTGACTATTTCCAGTACATAGGTTACGTAAACGAACTTTCAGGTCAAGGTGCAACTGAGGCTGAAATTAGCCAAACCATATTCACCAGAACCAACCTTGCAGTTCCCATGGTAGGAGCTAGCGGCTGTATATTTGGGTTGATGGCGGGTTTTGCTTACCTGTATCCCAACATGCCTTTCCAGATTCTGTTTATTCCGTTTCAGATCAAGGCTAAATGGTTGATTGGAGCTTATGTGTTGTATGAAACCTTAAGCACATTTGGAATTCTACGACTACAGGATAACGTTGGCCACGCAGCCCATTTAGGTGGTGCTATCTTTGGGTTCATTATGGTATGGTACTGGAAGCGCAACGATATGGATGAATATAGAATCGATTAATGGATATCCTGGATAACATAAAACTGAAGTACGCCACTCTCAATGTAGTTGGAAAACTGGTTGCGGTCATCACACTAGCAACGTTGCTTTTTTGGCTACTGGCTTGGATGTATCCGCCTATATATGGATGGTTTGCTTTACCATCTAGATTTGTTCCCGTTATCTTACAACCATGGTCTTGGTTGACCTACGGCTTCATGCATGGTGGATTGCTCCATTTGTTCTTCAATATGCTCATCTTATATTTTACAGGTCAGATGATGCTCAACCTTTTTAGTGGTCGCCAGTTTTTGACGTTGTTTTTTACTGGAGTAATATCCGGTGGTTTAGCATTCACATTGGTCAGTGAGATCTTTGTGAGTTTCTTTTCTAATAATGTCCTGGTAGGAGCGAGCGCAGGAGTCTATGCCATCTTATTCTTCATTTGTAGCTATATGCCAGAGACGCAGGTGCGATTGTTTTTCATTCTCAATGTAAAACTCAAATATTTAGGTATCGCCCTGATTGTGTTTGACGTGATTGCGATAGCGACAAATACAAATGCTGGTGGTAGTGTGGCTCATCTTGCCGGTGCTGCTGTTGGTTATTATTCTGCTACACGTATGAAGGCTGGAATTGATATTTTGGAAGGTTTTGCAGGAATAGGAGATGGTTTTGTGAATCTTTTTAAATCTAAATCAGCTCAAAGATCCAAGTCAAGAAAAAGTGCTCCCAAGAAGAATCGTAACATGAAAACCGTGTATCGCAATGCCACCAAAACGGCAGCACCGGTTAAAAAATCTAGTGATCACCAGCAGCGTATTGATGCTATTCTTGATAAGATATCTGCGAGTGGTTATGAGAGCCTGAGCCGCGCAGAAAAAGACTTTCTTTTCAAAGCTGGAAAGGATTAGTATTTCCTGATTACTTTATTCTATTTACATGCAGTTTTAAGATTTTGAGTTGCATTCCAACTCGACTTGCCTAGGCTATAAACTTTAAAACTCATTTAACAATTTTTCGCACTTCGTTAGTGATGTGATGTTTTAAAGCATGTTATTTTCGAGAATTGTCAAAATAAATATGCTAAAAATGAGAAATCGACTATTTTCCCTAACTATTGCAACGCTAATTTGTTCATTTATAGGTTTTTCACAAACCTACTCTCAAAATATTAAGGTGGGCGATACTTTTAAAATTGCTAAAGTTCAAGGAGACGATTATAAAGCCATTGAATTACCAAAACCCAACTTCATAATCAAACAAGGCGGAATTGTAAACTATAGTAGCCTACAAAATGAAAAGGTGGAAGTTACTTCCATAGAAAAAAAGGACGATGGCTCAACAACTGCGACCATCAAAAAAACCACAAGAAGTAAGTTTTTCAACAGTCACAAATATCTTAAGGTCGATATAGGGAAAGCGTTGGAGAACGGTGAATTGGTTAGGTTATAAATTCCTATTTCTTTCGTTATATGTAGAAGGCTTGGAATTGGTTATGCTTTGGCGAAAGTTACCTGTCGTATCTAGGCAGGCAGACCGCACGTATAAAACATCAACTAGAAAACTGTAGGATCTTCATTGCCGGTATCGTAAAAACTAGGAAGCTGCCATTCAAACATGACGGCTAAAAAGCGGATTACAATCACAGTCAGACCTGATATTATAAAGGCCCAATTCTCAAGAAAATTAAGTTTTTCCAGAAGGAAATAGACAGAGCCACCAGCAATACATGCGGTTGCATAGATATTTTTTCTAAAAATCACCGGAATCTCGTTGACTAAAATGTCACGTATCACGCCTCCAAAACAGGCTGTTATACAACCTAAGGTGATGCAGATTACCGGATGCAATCCAGCAGTCAATCCCATTTCTATACCCACAACAGTGTACAAGCCTATCCCAATTGTATCAAAAAGGAACAAGGTCTTGCGCAGCGTCAGCAACCATTTACGGAAGATAAAGGTAACCAGCACACAAATCAAAATGGTGTAGACCAGATCCATATTGAGCATCCAACTTACGGGTCGTACGCCTATCAGAATATCCCGAAGCGTACCGCCACCAGCAGCCGTTACGAAAGCGATAATGATAATCCCAAAGGGATCTAGCCGTTTAGAAAAGGCCGCGAGCGCTCCAGAGATGGCAAACGCAATCGTTCCCAGCAGGTCAATAATTTCAATAAAATTCATCTAGTTTCCCTGAGTTAAATAAGAGTAATCCTTAAGAACGGTGCGTACAAAAATACCATCACGCAAGTCAGAGTTGGTTTGAAGTAACCCTTCAATCTTTATGCGTAACATTTTGAGCGTTTCATAATCACGGCTTTCACCAGCAAGTCTATAGATTTCTTTGATCTCATTGACGTCTCTATCGTTGAGCATATTTACCGTTAGAAATGTAGGTTCATAATCTTCCTTTACATCTTCGAGAATTGTGTGGCTGATTTTAGTTTTTTTACGGGTGTCTATCACAATCGTGTCAGATGCCATATCTCCCAATCGCTGATTTTTATCACTAAAAATAATAGCAAGAATACCAACTCCGCCAAAGGTTGGTGCGGTGATCCATATATCGACTAATCGCAACATCCATGTGATGAGGTAATCACTCCATGTGGCTGGCGAGCCATCGATTTTGACAACCTTAGTTCCAACTACAAACTTGCCTGGTGTACGGCCATTGAAGATGATATTGAAAAATAAAGAATAAAAAGCAACAGGAAGAAACATCAATTGGCTCAATCCAAAAGTGGTAAAATCATCAAATAACTGACTCATTCCATCTTCAATGTAGGTCAATATGATGAGGTAAATCAGTATAATAATTAAGTCTACCAGAATACCAGTGACCCTATACCCCAAACTGGATATATGATAGTCAATATTTACATTCTGCGCTGTATTGATAGAAGTGTTTGACATGGGATTTTTAGTGTTTATCTTTAGCCAAAATTCTCAGAATGCGCGAGGCGGCTTTTGTTAAGCAAAATAAAGAAAAATGGATGGCATTTGAAAAGGCTCTTGACGCTAATTCAAATATAAATGCTGATAGGCTTGCTGGGCTTTATATCCAGCTTACCAATGATCTTTCTTTTGCTCAAACCTATTATCAAGAAAGTAAGACATTGCTGTATCTCAACTCGCTTGCGAGTCAGGCACACCAGAAGATCTATATCAATAAGAAAGAAAAGGGAAATAAGATTTTCAGATTTTTCAAAACGGAATTCCCCTTATTTTTTGCAGATCATCAACTGACTATGCTGTATGCGTTTTTAATCTTCATGGTTGCAGTAGCCATAGGAGCGATAAGTACTTTCAATGATGATTCCTTTACCAGGCTTATTTTGGGAGATTCATATGTGAATATGACGTTGGAAAATATCAAAGAAGGAAACCCAACTGGTGTTTATCAGGAAGATGGTGCTTTTGGGATGTTTCTGGCGATAACTATCAATAACGTACGTGTGGGAATGCTTTGTTTTGCAGCTGGTTTATTAACTTCCATAGGAGCTGGATATATTCTATTTTCCAATGGTGTTATGGTAGGAAGCTTCTTTGCGATGTTTGCGCTGGAGAATGTTGGTATTGAATCATGGAGCGTCATTATGCTCCACGGAACAATAGAATTATCAGTAATTGTGATTTGTGGTGCTGCTGGAATGATCATGGGAAATGCAATACTCTTTCCTAAAACCTATGCAAGACGAGTTTCTTTTGTACGAGGTGCAAAAAACGGAATTAAAGTAATAATAAGTACCGTGCCTTTATTTATCGTTGCAGGTTTTATTGAAGGTTTCGTAACACGTTACGCATTTATGCCGGCGGTAATTAAATACTCAATAGTTGGAGTCAGTGCAGCTATTATTATAGGATACTACGTGGTGTATCCTCAATATCTTAAAAGAAAATATGAGCGATTATATAGAGCCTAGATTACGCCGTGACTTTGGTGGGATTGTTACGGCTTTTTTCAATTTCATGAAAGCCAATATTAAAGGACTCATCAATGTCTTTATCGGTTATAATGGGATTTTCTTTATCCTTTTTTTGATTAGCGTCTACTTTATGATAACAGGGATTGTAGAATATCTAATTCTTGAAAGTTCCCTTTATGGAGTTGGTGGTGGTGATAAAGATTCGGCATCGCTTATGATAGGGATTGCATTGGTTTTTCTTATTCTGCTCATCGCGCTGGCTACCATTTTCAACTATTCCATATCAAGTAGTTATTTATCATTGTACGAGACTGAAAAGACCAATAATCTTCCTAAAAAGCAAGTGTGGAATAAAGCGAAGAAAGCATTTTGGGGTGTTTTTGTATTGGGTTTATGTGCTGTCGTGCTGTACTTCATTTATTTTATAGGTCAGATTGTATTGGCTTTTATTCCTATCGTTGGAACGATAGCTTCTGTAGTTATTGGATTAGGTTTTAATGCTTGGATTAGTTTGTCCATATTCAGTTACATTCATAATGAGAACCATAATATTTTCGATGCGTTTGGTGAGGCATGGCAACTGCTTTTTAGTGGATTTTGGAAAACCATAGGCGTCAATTTTGTTTTGGGATTTTTGGTTCAGATCTGCCTTCTTGCTTTACAGATAGGTCCAGCAATCATCGTTGGACTCATTACGTTTCATGCCATTGAAAATTCTGGCGACTTTACTGACAGTACCTTCAGCCATATATTGATCATTTTAATTGTGACTTTGTTTTGTATCATGATCATGTTCATGCAGCTTATCTCACAGGTGATCAACGGCTTTTTATATTTCAATTTACACGAGTTCAAACACAACGTCTATTTGCGCTCGCGCATTGACAACATAGGAGTAGAAGCATGAAGTGGAGAATAGGTGTTCTTTTTCTGTTGCTTTTCGCTTTCGCGAAAGCTCAAAATCTACAAGATCTCGTTCCTGAAATTGAACAGCGACCGCGACAGATTACAGATACACTAGGTCGTGATTATGATGACCGTACTCTCGAGGTACGTGAGTTGCCTGCTGATCTTTCAGAGCAATACTCAGGAGACGAATTTGACTATGAAGAAACTACCCAAGAGGCAGATAATTTTATAACCGATTTCTTTGATTGGTTGTTTGGTGCATTGGGCCGCTGGTTTGGCATTGAGATCAGTCCATTGTGGGCAGAGATCATCAAATGGACCGTTTATGCGCTCTTTGGAGCGATCGCAATTTACTTTTTAGTTCGTTTACTTACCGGTGAGAAAGCCAGTGGAATCACGGCACGTGGTGGAGATAATAAAAACCAAATCAAGGTTGAGGAAACCCATATTCAGGAGCTGGACTTGAACAAATTTATAAATGAGGCCATTGCTAACGGTAACTATCGCAATGCGGTTAGGTATTTGTACCTCAATTCACTCAAAATGTTGAGTTCTGCTGGTAAAATCGATTGGGATTTCCAGAAAACCAACAGTGATTATTATCGGGAAATCAAGGATGTGGACCTCAAGACACAGTTCCAGAAAGTCTCTTATTTGTACGACTATGTCTGGTATGGTGAATTTGCTATTGATGAGTCCGCTTTCGCGAAAGCGAAACAGCAATTTGAACTCCTCAACAAAAAGGCAGCCTGATGGATAAGCGATCAAAGATCATATTATACGTGCTGGGTGCCATCCTGATTGGGCTTTTTGTAATTGAAAGCAATCGTCCAAAACCTATCAATTGGCGGCCTAGTTACACCAGTGGCGATACGGTACCGCTGGGTGCTTATGTGTTGTATGATAATCTGGATGAGATTTTTGGCGATGCCAGTATAGAAACAGTCGAGCAAGTACCATTGGAATTCTTGCGTGACCATCAAGATCTGACAGGTGCAACCTATATATTTCTTAATAATTATCTTGATTTTGACGAGGTAGAAACGGATTACCTGTTGGATTTTGTGGCCAGAGGAAACAAGGTTTTTATCTCCAGTTCCAGTGCCTATGGCGCACTGGCAGATACGCTTCAACTAGAGGCAAGTTCTAGTAGTTATTACATGGATACAGGCAATGATACCATAAGAACAAGGTTGGTAAACAAGTCCTTTAAGGATCGCAGTTATGTATATCACCGTGAAGGTAGTTACCGCTATTTTGAGAGTTATGATACCTTGAGAACCAAAGTTCTAGGAGAAGTGCTAGCGTTCAATCCAGAATCTGATTATCTAGAATCCTTATTTCAAACGGACGACGAAGAAGATCTAGAAGATATCGTTGAGGATCCAGACAGCTTCAAGTCCATGAAGGAGATGGAAATCAAAACCAGAAAAACTCCGCAAGTCAATTTTGTGGAAGTGGCGATAGGTGATGGTGCTATTTATTATAATCTGAATCCGCTGGCTTATAGCAATTACTATATGCTTAATGGAAAAGAGCAATACGTAGCAGAATCTTTTTCATACCTTCAAAACGACCATATCTATTTTGATAATTACGGTAAATCAGGTAGGCGCGTGGTGTCATCACCCTTACGTTTTATTCTCTCACAGGAATCTTTGCGATGGGCTTATTATCTAGCGATTGCTGGAATACTGCTCTATATGATCTTTGTAAGCAAACGCGAGCAACGCATCGTACCCGTGATTAAACCACTTCAAAATGCTACCGTAGAATTCACTAAAACCATAGGAAACCTGTATTATCAAAGTGGCGACTACACCAGCATCGTTGATAAGAAGATCACCTTTTTCCTGGAACGAGTTCGCAGTACCTACTATCTCAATACAGAAAAATTGGACAGCAGCTTTATCAAGAAGTTAGCTACCAAAGCAGGCCAACCGCAAGACCAAACTCAAGAACTCATACAGTTGATCAATAACCTGCGAGCAAAACCCTTGCACAATCAATACGAACTAAAGCAACTCAATAAGCAAATTGAGGCGTTTTTTATAGACAATAAATGATGGAAGAAAACAACAACCCAACGCCAGAAGATCAGAATCAAAGTCAAAATCTTCCAGAGCCTGCACAAAAACAGCATGTTCATGAAACAGATGCGGTCGCATCAGAGAATGTGGTTGCAAATGAAGCACCAGTTCAAGAAGATGCTGTAAGTAGTGATTTGAAATTCAATAATCGTGTCGATCTAACGGAACTGTCCAGCGCTGTAGAAAAAGTAAAGAACGAGTTGCGTAAAGTTATCGTTGGACAAGAAGAAATGATGGATCTTTTGATCGTTTCCATTCTAGCCAATGGTCACTCCTTAATTGAAGGAGTTCCAGGAGTTGCGAAAACCGTTACCGCAAAATTACTGGCCAAAACCATGCAGGTAGGTTTTTCCAGAATCCAGTTTACGCCAGACTTGATGCCAAGTGATATTCTGGGAACATCAGTATTCTCCATGAAGAATAATGAGTTTGAGTTCAAGCAAGGACCTATATTTTCCAATATTATTTTGATTGATGAGATCAACCGTGCCCCTGCAAAAACACAGGCTGCTTTATTTGAAGCGATGGCAGAACGTCAGGTGACTATTGATGGGAAAGAATATACAATGGAAAAGCCATTTTTGGTTTTTGCGACTCAGAATCCAATTGAACAGGAAGGAACCTATCGATTACCAGAAGCTCAACTCGACCGTTTTCTATTCAAAATCAATGTAGCCTATCCTAATCTGGAAGAGGAAATCAAGATATTGGAAGGCAACCATGCCCGTAAAAATTCAGATCCCGAATCCATGATTGAAGGTATCATGAGCGCTGCCCAAATCGTACAGCATCAGGAAACCGTAAAGGGAATTGTTGTAGAGGATCATTTGATCAAATACATCGCAGAGATCGTACTGAATACTCGTAATAATGCTAATTTATATCTAGGAGCATCGCCGCGAGCATCTATCGCGATTATGAATGGTTCAAAAGCTTATGCAGCGATCATGGGCCGTGACTTTGTAACTCCAGATGATGTCAAGTACATCGCTAAGGCAGTAATGAGACACCGCATTATTCTTACTCCAGAACGTGAGATGGAAGGATTTACAGCAGATAGAGCTGTAGCACAAATTTTGGAAACCATCGAGATACCACGATAGTGAAGAAAATCTATAAAGCCTTATTTCTAAGTAAACGATTCTTTCAGGCACTGCTTGCATTGATCGTATTGTTTATCGTATCGTTTTTCTTTGAGCGATTGATAGGTTATCTGGTGGTTGGCTTTTTTATTCTATTGGGATTACTAATAGTAGACCTGATCTTGATCTATGGTAGAAGCGCTGGTGTTATCGCCAGTAGAATCTTACCTGATAAATTTTCCAATGGTGATGAAAACCCAGTAGAGATCAAAGTTCGCAATGCCTACGGATTCAAAACGTTTTTACGCATTATAGATGAGTTACCTATACAATTTCAAAAACGAGATTTCAAGATTGAAACTGATCTAGGTAAAGGTGCTTCAAAAACTTTGACTTATACGGCAAGACCTGTGGAGCGTGGTGAATTTCATTTTGGTTCGCTCAACGTGTTTGTGCAATCAGGAATAGGTTTGATCTGGCGTAAATTCATTTTTGACCACGATGCGATGGTGCCCAATTATCCATCTTTTTTACAAATGCGCAAGTATGAATTGATGGCTTTTACCAACAGGCTCAAGGATTACGGTATGAAAAAGATCAGGCGTATAGGTCATACCATGGAGTTTGAGCAAATCAAGGATTACATTCTGGGTGATGATGTGCGCAATATCAACTGGAAAGCGACAGCAAAACGCAATCAGTTGATGATTAACCAATTTCAGGATGAAAAATCACAACCGGTTTATAGCGTCATTGATAAAGGGCGAGTGATGAAGATGCCTTTTGAAGAATTGAAGCTTGTGGATTACGCGATTAATGCAACTCTTGTTATTTCAAATATCGCTTTGAAGAAAGGTGATAAGGCTGGAATGTTTAGCTTTTCAAGTCGGGTGGATAATCAGGTGATGGCGCAAAAAAGATCGTCACAAATGAATCTGATTTTGGAGACTTTATATAATTTGGATACCGACTTTCGCGAAAGCGATTTCTCACGTCTCTACATTGATATCAAGAGGAAGATCACACAACGTAGTTTGTTACTATTGTACACCAATTTTGAAACGCTGGATGCTTTGCATCGTCAATTGCCTTACCTGCAGGCCATCGCAAAAAATCATTTGCTCGTGGTAATTTTCTTTGAAAACACAGAGCTTTCTAGCATGCTAAAAGAAAAGGCAGAAACGACTCAAGAAATCTTCACTAAGACGATCGCCGAAAAGTTTGCTTATGAGAAAAAGCTCATCGTAAATGAGCTTAACAAATTTGGGATTCAAACGATATTGACAAAGCCTCAAGAATTGACCGTCAATACGATCAATAAATACTTAGAAATTAAGGCTAGAGGATTGTTGTAGAATTATTCCTAAGCAAATTCCATATTCAACGCCTTGCGTGTAGAAACGATTTCTTGATAGAGGGATTTTGCTTTATCATGAATTTTGGCAGCGCGCTCACGATCTCTAAGAGAAACTTCAAAAGACTTGCGCATCAGGCTACAATATCTTTTCTCTTTTTGGTTTAAAGTTTTTTCTGCTTGTTCGATTTCAATATCAGTCATGGTACTCTTAAAATATTCAACAGGCAAAAATAAAATTTCAACTGAAAAACATTTTTAAAGAAATTATAATCTAAGTTAATGAAATGTCAAAATGCAACGGTAATAGTCTAGTCTTGAAGAGCAAATACTCTTCTAAGCAAATCTGTAGTTCTTGCGTTTACTGATTCCCGTATCTGAATTTCTTCTTGGGCAATCATGGTAAACACACCTTGTAGCGCCTTTTGTGTGACATAATCTCTTAGGTCAGGATTGACATCATTCAATAACGGAATGGAATTGTATCTAGTAATAGCATCGGTCCACAATTTTGTTGCTCCAACCTCACCTAGATTCTTGTCGATTACTGGAGAGAATTTATCGTAGAGACTTTGCTGTGTTTTGGATTCTAGATAGCTGGTAGCTGCTCGCTGATCACCTAAAAGAATATTTTTTGCATCGGCAAAGGTGATGTCCTTTACTGCATCAACAAAAATGGGTAGTGCTTCTTTAGTAGCTTCCTCAGCAGCGCGATTTAATAGTTTAAGACCTTCATCTGCAACACTACCTAATCCTATCTTTCTCAAACCACTGTCTACATCCTGTAATTCTTGTGGTAGAAAAATCTTTACTGCTTCATTCTTGAAAAAACCATCGGTGGCTGATAATTTGGTTACTTCTTGGGTTACGCCTTTGTCCAGGGCTTGTCTTAGACCATTTCCTATATCGGCTTGAGAAAGTGCACCGCTTTGTGGTAGCTGGCTGGCGATGGATTGAAGTTCTGCACAGCTAGAAAGTGTGATACATGCAACAAATAGGAGTATTACCTTTTTCATGGATTCGGGTTTTTCCAAAGATACCTTTTAAATGCATTCATCAAATTTCTTTAGTTTTTCAATAACGGAATAATGCTTGATGAACATTTCCAAATCTAACCAATCAACATGCGCAACTTTATTCTCCTCGTCGCTCTTGCGATTCTATCATCCTCTTGTATTTCTCAAAAGAGTCTGGAACGTAAATCTGATTTTAAAGCCAATTTATTTCAAAAGGAAAGTTTCGAAGGTCTTTATGAAAATGCTGTGCCAGAAGAAGAAGGTAATTACAGTTTGTGGCAAGACCTTTATAAGAATAAGTCCTTCAAAGATCAGGCGTTTATTGCCGATTTCACCCAAGTAGAACTGGAATTGGTTTCTGATAAATTACTAAAGGCAAATCTTTACCGTAGAGGTAGGCTTGAAGACACCATCGAACTTAAGGGAAAGATAAGATCTGGATATTTTGTGGTCGATAGAAAATTGACCTTGATCCCATTACCTATATTTTATTATCAGAAAGAGCTTAAAACTATTTTAGGAAACGATAATGATGGTAATCTGGTACTTGTTCAAGGAAAAATGACCGAATATGTATATTTTCTATCTCTTTTTGGTGGTGATCGGGATACGGTAACAGCGAGATATGCGAAGTTGGATTGATTGTTAGGTATTAGGTATTAAGTATTAGGAATTAGGAATGCAGTTTGAGGAATTAGGTTTGAAGAATCGAGAAAAAAGAAAAAAGAAAAAAGAATCAAGAAATAAAAAAGGTTCCGAAAAGCTGAGCTTTTCGGAACCTTTTTGAAATTTACTATTTACTAACTACTAACTAAGCATCAATTGACCCTATCACTTTTTGTGCAAAAGCGTTAGCAGCTTCAACGCCGCTCATTCCGTTCTCAACGTTATTGTGAACTTCAATGGCGCCGCAAATGTTGGTAATCAATTCACCTACGACATCCATTTCCTCATCAGTAACAGATCTGTGTTCTGTAAAATGCTCTAGGACTTCGAGGGTTGTTTCCAGCTGCTCTTTATTTGATCCTTTTTGGAAATGTCTAATTACTGGTAACTTCATGTACGAGGTCTTTTAGGTTTTCAAATTTGTTCGTCTGTACTTGGTTCACAAAGCTTCCATCCTTGAAAGTCGCAAAAGTGGGTAGGTTATCTACCGTTGCTAGCTTTCTGGATTCTGGGAACTTTTCGGCATCTGCTAGGATGAAGATCGTGTCGTCATTTTCACTAGCCAATTTCTTGAACTTAGGCTTCATCACACGACAGTTACCGCACCAGCTCGCCATATATTGAACCACTACTTTTTTATTTCCTGCTACAATCTCTTGTAGGTTATCTTGTTCTAATGTTTGCATATTTTTAGTATTTAGTACCTAGTATTTGGTAGTTAGACTAATGAGTAAAAGCTTCGCGTTTTCCTCAATGACAGCCACTAAACCTATCTACTGAAATTTATATTTTAAGTATTTAGTACTTAGTATGTAATAATTAGACAACACATAGAAACTGAAATCCTTACCTAAATCATTTCCAAGGGAAAGGACTTTATAGCTCTCTTCCCTTTAGGAAGATTTGGAGATGGGATTAATGTCTACATACTAAATACTACATACTAACTACTGAAGTTTAGTTTTGAGACAAATACGCTGCAGTTGCTAGACGATCTGCTTTCATAGCGTCTTTTCCTTCTTCCCAGTTTGCTGGACATACCTCGCCGTTTTTCTGCACGTGTGTGTAAGCGTCGATCATGCGCAAGAATTCGTTCACGTTACGTCCTACTGGCATGTGATTCACACCTTCATGAAATACGGTTCCTTCCTCATCGATCAAATATGTCGCACGGAATGATACATTATCGCCCTTCAATAAATATCCCTCAAGGTCGTCGTTGTACTCCTCATCTGCATCTAGGATGTCTAACATCGTGGACAGGTTACGGTTAGAATCAGCGATTAGTGGATACGTTACACCTTCAATACCGCCATCATCTTTTGCAGTGTTCAACCATGCAAAGTGAACCTCTGCAGTGTCACAGGACGCACCTATGACGAGCGTGTTTCTTTTTTCGAACTCACCTAATGCTTCTTGAAAGGCGTGCAATTCCGTTGGGCATACAAAAGTGAAATCTTTTGGATACCAGAATAATAGTACTTTTTTATTGTTGTTTTTTGCTTCTTCCAGCACGTTGATCTGGAACGTATCGCCCATTTCGTTCATCGCGTTTACGTTCAAGTCTGGAAATTTTCTACCTACTATGGCCATTACAATTTTTGTTTTTTTGTTATGGTGCAAAAGTAGTTTCCGCTTTCGCGAAAGCGAACTAATCACAATCTAGTTGCTCCATTAAACTATAGGATAAAACAATGACAATGATAAAAATAAATAGCGAAAAACTATACTAATCCTCGTGGGGTTTGATCTCGTTTTGATCCATGTATTTTTGGGCGGCATAATTGAAACCGCTTTCCCACCATTTGGTCATTTTGTGTTTGTTGAAAACCAGAGAGTTGGTCGTGAGCACCGTGGGCGTGTAGTATAAATTGATGATCGCATTCTTGTTGGATGCGGTGAACTTGCCTATCGCTATATTCTGCTTTTCAATGCGATCCATCATGAAGCCATGAAGGTTAGTCAGTAGGGAAAAGGCGTTTTTTGAGGGAAGATTGTTCAGATAATTGACCTCAGTCTCCAGCACGATCACATCCACATTAGTTGCACCACGATCGATGGCCTCCTTGATGGGTACCATGCTGCCAAAACCACCATCTGCCCACTCACAACCTTCCTTATAAACGATGCTCATAAATGGTACGTAGTTGCAGGAAATCCAGATCCAGTCGCAAAAATCATCATATGAAAAATCCTTTATGGATTTGTACTGCGTCTCGTGAGAACTCAAGTTGGATACCGTAATAACAATATCCTTGTGAGAAGTTTTGAGATCTTCAAACTCTTCAATTGTCAGCGTTTCCTTTATGAGCTTGAGCAGGTTTTTACTCTCGCCAAAAGTCTTTTTTCCCTTCAAAAAACGTTTTGCGATATTCCAGTGATTGATGCTTATTTCTTTATCGCCACGCTTGTCAGTTTTGATTACAAAAGGCGAATCGCTGAAGATAGATTTCTGGTTGACGTGCGTGTACACATCCTTGATCTTGTCAATTTTTTTTAAGGCAAGATGTGAGATTAAGAGACTGCCGGTACTTGTACCTATGTAGAGGTCATAATCGTATTTGAGTTCTTGAATGAGGTATTGTGCAACGCCACCCGCAAACGCACCTTTACTACCACCACCAGAAATTACTAAAGCTCTCATGGATAATTACTTATCGGTGTTTGGGTTTTTAAGGCTGTTGTAAATAGTTTGCTTAATACGCTCGCTATTGACAAAACCATCTCCATAGTTGAGTTCATCATAGCGTTTGGTAATGGTGGCATTAGCTAAAATTTCTTCTTTAGTTTGATCGCGACTCATCGCCAGGCTTATAGCATCTCTCAAATCTTTCAACATATTGATGCTGTTTTTGAGATCCTGAACGGTAGCCAATTTTCCGTGCCCTGGTATGATATGCGTATCCTCATTAATTGTCTTAAGAATCAATTGCTGCGCAGCTATATATCCATTGATGGATCCACCAGAATTTAAGTCAATATATGGATACTTATCCTTGAAAAACACATCGCCCATATGCACAACGTTCTTATCTACAAAATAAACAAAGCTGTCACCATCGGTATGTGCGTTGTGAACATGAACCACCATGATGTTGGGATCATTGGGCATTTTGAGTTTGATTTGCTCATCCAGCGTTAATTCGGGTAGATAGCCAGTGGCTTTATCTTCTGACTTCAATCGTTCCAATACATTTTTCTGTGCCACAACCGTTGTCTCCTCGCTGTTGAAATTCTCATTGCCGCCCGTATGATCGCCGTGGTGGTGCGTGTTGACTAGATAAGTGATATCATTAGAACTTATGGAATCAATAGTTTGTTTGATCTTATCACTAAGTGGCGCAAACTGGGAGTCCACCATCAAGGTCTTGTCTTCAGAAACCACTATCATGATATTACCACCACGACCTTCCAGCATGTAGACATCGTCTGTAACCTCAGTGGTCATAATGGTAACTGTTGCTGGATCCATTTGGGCTGTTGCTGCCATTGATAGTAGGCCCGCTAGTATTAGTAAGAAGTAGTTGTTTTTCATTGAGGTCCAAGTTACATATTGTTGTAAACCAAAGATACCCGAATCTTGATGGGATTTGGGTATTTGTTTTTTCTTGCACTTAGTATTTTTTGAAGTCACTAGATTTTAAGCTACTGGAGACTGCTAGTTGGTAATTCTATAACGTCATAAACCAACAATAAAGATTAAAAAGGTCAAGACACATAGTATGATCGATGCGATTATGTAACTAACAGCTATTCTTTTCCAAAAAACATCCATCTCATAATTCTTTACAAAATCTTTATCGTTCAACTTTGGATATATCAACGAAATGATCAGGTAAAACACTCCAAAAACCAGCATGAATGCTAATATATTTATAGGTGTATCTCCTTTGGTGATTGCTGCTATCGTGAGCATATTACAAAGGATTAGTAATGTAATTCCGTATCTAACACTAACCCACCAATTTTTGTATTTGCTCCATAATTTAATATAGGGTTTTGCAATAACAACAAACAAATGCTCAAAAATCAATATGGTATAATTTGGAAATCAGGATTCAATAATAAGAACTATTGTACAAAAATATGTACGCTAAATTCAAAAAATAAAATACTAGAGTCTTGATCAGATACGGGTATTTCTCGATTTGAAGAGACCGCTTCTAAATCATTTAATTTTTTCTAATATTTCCTTTGCTTTATAGGATATGTGATTAAAAAACTTCGCGTCTTGATTGATTTCTGAAATGTGTTTCCCTAGGATTTCACGTCTATTCCATTCTGAGATTAGTTCGGCTGACTGAATAATTGTTTTAATCCTTTTCTTTTCTCCTTTCTTCAGCTTTGGAATAGTATATTCTTCAACTCTCTCGATAAGCTGTTGACGATAAGGTAAGTAATTTTCTTTTTCATCAAGCATTAGCCGTACGGCACTTGCATGAACTTCGTCGTTATATTCAGAATTAAGAGCTATTTCAATTAACTCTTCCGTATTGAGCCTTGGTTCAATCAACATTAAACTATAAAAATATCCTCTGTCTAGGTCGATTACATATCTCAGCCAAGTTTCGTTTTTCTTTTCGTCCAGATATTTGATGCTCCAGCCGCTATCAAAGGTTTCTATTTTAACTAACGACTTAGTAAAATCATCTACGTGCTTGTTTGTACCATATAATTTTCTAAGCATTCTCAGTTTTTAGAATATCGTCAATTAGTGTCTGAAATTAAGGATACCCGAATCTTGATGGGATTCGGGTATTTGTTTTTTGTTGATTAGGCTTGACCGTTGATTAGTTCAGTTGATTTAAGCTGGTCAAACTTCAAGCAGAACCTTTTAACTGGGCAAATAAAACTGTTCATGTTAAAGCCATTTTCTCAAAAAATCTCTTTTAATGAATGCATGTCTACATTATGTTTACTATTCCAATTTGGCCTTTTTTCAACAAATTGTAAAACTTATATTTCTAAGTTTTGTTCAAAAACGGATTAGATGAACCGCATAGATCTACTAAACCATCTTCAATTTCTAATACCTGATTTATCAACGCTGAAATAAATTCATAATTATATTTTCGATCCGTCCAGGCCATAAATCCCAGATAGCATTTTGGAACAAAACCAGTCTTTTTGAGAAATTCAGCTCTAGTTTCTTGGTCAAAATCTTCATCTGCTTCAGCATCTGAATAGTAAACTCGAAAGGAATAAATTACCTGGTCATGTTCAACTTCAATGTCGTAGTTTAAGCCATCTTCTAATTTAAATGTACCATAGGATTCGATAATTTGTTTTATTCGATCAATTGATGGGTCAGACAAATATTCTTTGAAATAAATAAGAATCGTAAATCCAGACATTATATTATTAGAATTTGCTTAATTGATAGTTAAGGATTCCAAATTTCCTAAATAGCACTCACTCTCCAAAGCACGCCACTATCGTCATCGTTCACCAACAAACTTCCATCGTTGTGAACAGTCACTCCGACAGGGCGACCATACACATCTTTGTCGGATCCTTTCTTGGTAAAACCAGTCAAAAAATCACGTGGTGGTTGTGGTTTTCCTGCCGCGTCAAACGGTATGAAAACTACTTTGTATCCGCTTAATGGCTTGCGGTTCCATGAACCGTGCTGGCCTATGAAAGCTCCATTTTTATAAGCTGCTGGGAAAGCATCTTTAGTATAAAACTCAAATCCTAGCGAGGCTGTGTGCGGTCCTAGCGGTACATCTGGAACAATGGCTTTATCTACTAGTTCTTGATGTGGATCATCGCTCCATCTTGGGTCGTTGATTTGGCCATAATAAGAATAAGGCCAGCCGTACCAACCGCCTTTTTTCACGCTAGTTGCGTAATCAGGAACTAAGTTGTTACCCAATTTATCTCTTTCATTTACAGCCGTCCAAAGCTCGCCTGTTACAGGATTCCAGTCCATTCCTACAGGATTTCTTAGTCCAGTTGCATATTCAATTTCACCAGATCCGTCAGGATTGATTTCAAGGATCGTTGCACGACGCACTTCGTATTCCATTCCGTTTTCACCTACGTTTGATCCAGAACCTACCGAAATGTAGATCTTAGATTGGTCGGCATTAGTCAATAGATTACGAGTCCAGTGGTTGTTGTAGCCGCCAGCTGGTAGGTCAAGAATTTTAGTTCCAGTTCCAGTAAGTTGGTTTGCGCCGTCTGTATAATCATAGGCATATAATCCGTCGGTATTTGCGATATAGAATGTATCATCAATGATCAACATCCCAAACGGCTGATTCAATCCGCTTGCAAAAACGTTTTGGTAATCTGCCACACCATCGTTGTTGGTATCACGCAGGATCGTTACTTGGTTGGCACTATTACGGGTGTTGGATTCGGCAACAAAAACATCGCCGTTATCGTGAACGTACGTCCAGCGTGGATGTTTTAACGCTTTCGCGAAAGCGTTTACCTTAAAACCTTCTGGTGCAATTGGAGCCGCACCATCGTTCCATCCAACGACGTTGCTCTGCAATACTTCAGACTCAGTTGCGTAAGGCGCAGGTAAGGTGATGTCGCCAATGGCTGTCGTCACCGTCTGGTTAGGATTGTCACTCATTTGCTCTTTCATCTCCTTAGGCGTGCTGTCCTTTGGGTCTTTAGACTTGCAGGAAATAAATAGCAAAGAGAATAATAGCGGATATAAATACTTGTTCATAGCTTATTTAGGTTAAGCCGTAAAAATAGGAGGTATGCGCTGGAACCGTGCGGTGGTTAACGGGATTTTAGGGAAGTCTCTATCATAAGAGTCAAGAATCAAGAGTCAGGAAGCAAGATATTTTGAATTCGCCTTAAATGTGCTTGAGATGCTTTGCAACTTCTATTTTAAGGAGCGGTAACTCTTTGTGTATAATCGTCCAAATCACTTCATCAGAAATATTTTCGTAATCATGCACGATTCTATTTCGAGTACCAATTATTTTCTTCGCATTGTTGATTTCCAAAGTTGTTTCAGAATACTTTGAAATACGGTTGACAGCTTCACCAATTATCTCGATATTTCTCTCGACTGCTTTTTTGGTCTTGAGATCCTTTTGATATTCAAAAAAGTTTCTTTTCTCTGGAAGAAATTCAAAAATCTCATCTATGGATCTAGAAATATCTTCGAGCCAAGTACCTATTTTACGATCCATAGATAAGGATCTTAGTTTCATCTAACTCTTTCTGGAAGTAGCTATTTTTGATAGCGCGCTCTTCAATTAGATCAATTTGCCGTTGGAGTAAATTCTCTAATTTTTCCTTTAAGTTGAAATAGAGATCTGTATAAATGAATGGATCTTTTTCATTAAAATCTACAGAAAAATCGATGTCAGAATCAGCGTCAAAGTCTTCTCTTGTGGCAGACCCAAAAACCGAGAACGTTGAAACGCTATGCTCTTTACAAAGCGTTCTAATAGTTTCTAAATGTTCCTTACTGATTTTCATAATTCTAATATAGGAAAATATGACATCAACTGATTAGAATTAAGTTTTCGTATTGTTCTACAAATCCACCTGCCCATCACTAGCAACCTTACCAGAAAGCTCCTTGATCTTAATGCTAAAGGCAGCAAACAGCAAGGTCATAAATGGCGATAGCCAGTTGAATATCGCATAAGGCAAATAGGCGATGACATCAACGCCTAACGTTGTACTTTGATAAGCACCACAAGTGTTCCATGGGATAAGCACCGATGTTACTGTTCCAGAATCTTCCAGAGTTCTAGAGAGGTTTTCTGGAGCGAGGCCTTTATCACGATAGGCATTGGCATACATTTTTCCAGGTACGACGATAGCAAGATATTGGTCACTAGCCGTGACATTGATTGCGAGACAACTCACAACTGTACTTGCAAACAGCCCAAATACCGAATCAAATAAATTCAGCAAGGCTTTACTGATAGTTGCCAGCGCACCTATCGCATCCATGATTCCGCCGAATACCATGGCGCAAATTATCAACCAGATGGTACCCAGCATTCCTGCCATGCCGCCAGATTCAAAAAGGCCGGCTAGTTTAGTGCCTATTTCTTCATTCGCAGTAATAGGAGCAATGGATGTATCCACCGTGATCGCATTCATCAAACCTTTGTAGGCAGACGTGAAGTTCCATTCGGTTAAGCCGCTATTTGTCAACACCAGCTCTGGCTGAAAAATCAACGCGGCAACGGCTGCTAATAACGTACCTACTAATAAAGCCACCAATGGTGATACTTTTTTGACGATCATCGCGATAACCAGCACAGGCACTAAAAACAACCATGCTGATGTGTTGAAGGTGTTATCAATCGCTGTTTGATATACAGATACATCTGCATTTCCAGAAGTATCAATAGATAGCCCAATGATTATAAAAGCAATTAAGGTTACTACGATAGTCGGTACAGTCGTGAATAACATGTATTTGATGTGCGTGAAAAGATCTGTTCCAGCCATGGCAGGAGCAAGGTTAGTTGTGTCACTCAAAGGTGAAAGCTTATCGCCAAAATAAGCGCCACTCAGCACTGCACCAGCCGTCATACCAGCGTTGATATCCAGCGCACCAGCAATACCTATTAAGGCAATACCTACCGTTGCACTTGTGGTCCAACTGCTACCGGTTGCCACAGAAATCACGGCACAAATAATCACACAAGCGGCTAGAAAAATAGTAGGATTTAGAATATCGAGGCCGTAATAGATCATCGTTGGGATAATACCGCTAATGAGCCATGTACCAGCAAGTGCACCTACCATTAGTAAGATAAGAATGGCACCAGCGGTAGATTTTAGGTTTTGGGCAACTTCCTCGATCATGGTTTCATAAGAAACCTTGTTAAAATATCCCACAATACCAGCGACGGCAGCGCCCAGCAAAAGAATGAATTGGTTGGAACCAGACAGCGCATCGTCACCATAAACTACCAACACATTAAAAGCGAGCATCACAATTAGAGCGATCACTGGAATCAGCGCCTCCCAGATATTCAGTTCTCTATTTTCAATAATCTTTTCGTCCTCGTGGTTGATGTTTTGGCTTTCCATGCTTCGTTTTAGGTAAACGTAATGTTACAACTTTGTGATTTGAGTTGCAAACCTACTCATGCCGCACATATTTTGCGATGAGCTTTTTGTCGTAGTTCAGCTTTCGCGAAAGCGAGAACATCACATCCAGCAATGGACGCAACAGTCTGAATAACAAGTTATCCACTTGGGTATCACCCCATTTTAATAAGATGACCGCATAAAACGGATTATACGGAATCTGATTACTGCCAAAGGTCTTGCCGTCACTTACCAGTCCAAAAAGTACCGCCATAAAGTTCTCAAAACCTGGTTGTCCAGGCTCTAATCGAGCTCTGAAAACAATGGGTTCTGGATTGGGATTGTAAAATCTATGATTGTCCATTACGGGAACCTTGAAGGTCTCGCCAGGCGACAATCGCAATTCTTTACCTAGATAGTGAACGCCTAGAGTACCTTCTATAGGTTCAAACTCTTCAGTAAATCGATTGTGATAATGAATGGGATTACCACCATCAGGTTGCAGTTCAACCTCTATATAGGTATAGGCACCGTTTGTACTGGCGCTGGTTTCCAGCAATGTTGCTTTCTCGCGGGTGACAGGATTTCTATAGATGACAGGCATGCTCAAAATTAGGGTTTACCATATCCATTTGTTTGATAAAGTGATAATAAATCCCAATGGTAAAGCCCTAAAAGAGCCGTGTATTAATCTTATTTTTGTTATCCAAATTTGAGAACATGTCAGAGCAAATAGAAAGAATAAAATGTTTAATCATAGGATCAGGACCAGCAGGATATACGGCTGCGATCTATGCTGCGCGAGCGGATATGAAACCTATTATGTATACAGGAATGGAGCCTGGCGGCCAGCTGACTACTACTACAGAAGTTGACAATTTCCCAGGTTATCCTGATGGAATCGATGGACCTGCCATGATGGTTGATTTACAAAAACAAGCAGAACGTTTCGGAACGGAAGTCCGTTTTGGGATGGTGACTGAAGTGAATTTTGCCAGTGAGAAAGGCGGCATCCATAAAGTAGTAGTTGATGGTAAAACACATCTGGAAGCTAATACGGTAATTATTTCCACTGGAGCATCTGCTAAATATTTGGGATTGCCTAGTGAGCAACGCTTACGTGGTGGCGGCGTTAGTGCCTGTGCCGTTTGTGATGGATTCTTCTATCGCAATCAAGAAGTAGCTATCGTTGGTGCTGGAGATACCGCAGCAGAAGAAGCTAGTTATTTAGCTAACATCTGTAAAAAAGTGACGATGCTTGTGCGTAAAGATTATATGAAAGCGTCTAAGGCTATGCAACATCGTGTTAATAACCTCAAAAATATTGAAGTTCTTTACAATAGTGAGGTTGACGAAGTTTTAGGTGAGCAAGTTGTGGATGGATTACGCATTAAGAATAACGAAACAGGCGAGAAACACGAGATTGAAATCACAGGTCTTTTCATTGCTATAGGACATAAACCTAACACTGACATTTTTAAAGGTCAGTTAGATATGGGTGCAGACGGTTATCTTGTAACTGTACCAGATACCACTAAAACTAATCTACCTGGAGTTTTTGCTAGTGGTGATGTTCAAGATAAAGTCTACAGACAAGCCATTACCGCAGCAGGAACAGGCTGTATGGCAGCTCTAGATGCTGAACGCTACCTAGCCGACATAGGCGTAGTAGAAGAAGTGAAAGCTGGTGATTATAGTATAGAGTAAAATTCCAAATATCAAATTCCAAAGGTCAAACTTGAATTGCAAATTGGCTTGAATGGAGTTCGAATCAAAAAAAAATCCCTTGCTGGCGCAGCCAGCAAGGGATTTTTTTTTCTTATTATTTTGAAATTACTTCTTCATCAAAACGGCTTTTCCTGAGAATTCGGCCATGTTGATTTTAGGATTGTTGTATAATTCTACTTCGGCATCGCCGCTGGCTTTAAGCTCAAAATCGTTGTTCACGTTTACACTTGCGCTAGCATTACGGGTAATGCTTAGTTGTAAATCTTTAAGATCCAATTTTTCGGCAGTTAGGTCAGCTCTTCCTTCAAGCACCATAGTAGACGATTTTGCATCACCTTCAATTTTTGCAGCAGCTTTATCCGTCATGGTGAAATCAATCTGGTCATATTTAAGCAATGCTTCTGTATTGGAATTACCATTCAGATTGATTTGAGCGTTGCCACCACCTAGATTACATTCTGATCTACTATCTGACATACCATTAAATACGAGCTCGTCAACGCGACCTGTGAAATACACACGCGCTTTATCCTTCACATTGATGGTAAGATTTGATAATCTAAAATCAGTAAGCGTACTTAATTGTGCATCTGCAAAGGCAGTGATTGTAGTTAGTTCTGGATTATAAATGATGTTGATTTTCATTTCCTTATTACGTCTTATATCTGCTGTGGTTTTGATGCTAAGAACACCACCTATAACAGATACATCGATGTATTGGTGCAAATTGGAATCTGCAGCAATATCGATTTTGGGAGTGACACCTTCAGATAAAGTGACTTCCAACTCTTCACCTATGTTAATGGATTGGAAAGGTTCGACGTTAATAATTTGGGTGGTTACTTCTCTATTGCCTTTTACTTTTTGCGCTTTCGCGAAAGCGAAACTCAACAACAACATAGAGGCAACTAATAAATTTTTCATTTCTTAAAGTTTAGATACAAAATTAACCAAAAACCGCTCCACAACTGCGGAGCGATTCTTAAACTATTGCTATTTATAAGAGGATCAGGTCGATAAGGTGAAAGATCAATGTAATCATGGTAAATTGTTTTGCTCGACACCATCATTTCCATCATATTGCCAGTTGCCATCATTTTCTGGAATGACGATACTGTCGTTGGAAATAGAATCTGTTTCTGTGCTGTTATCCAATGCTTCCATCTTCTCTTCAATAATGGGACAATCCAGACATACGGCCTTGCCATCCTTGATTTGGTAGGTATACTCGATGTTATTCCCCAAGCTAAAAGCATCGCGATTGATGTAGGATCTGTATCGCTCTCCAAATCGCTCATTGAATTTAGCAGTGGTGCCTTCTGGCAAATAAATCATGATTTCTACATCGTGATCTCCAAAGCCACCATTTTTAGGCATATAAAAATAGTCTGCCGCAACAAAGGACGAGTCTGTAAGCTTGTAGTCAAACTGGATAAGTTTTGCTCTTTCTTTTGCCTCTTCAAAGCTGGCGCCTTTTGATTTAAAGAACAGTTCAACTCGCGCAACAGAATCTGTAGTAGATCCAGTTGCTACCTTGACATCGTAGTACTTGACAATCTCTTGTCCATCCATCTCGGCAAACTCAAAGTTATTACCATTACGATTGAAGGTACGTGCACGTTCTGCTCTGTCAAGATTGAGCGAGAAAGGTTGTGATGAATTGATAGCAAACTTTTCGGTTTTTTGTACGCTTGCATCTACGGCCTGGCTAGCAGCGATTTTACCTATCATAATACTTAACGCAATAATGGCTACAATCCATATGGCGGCGAGTGCTAGATAGACTTTTGAACCTAAGGTGCGCAAGTTGCTTACCAAAAGTTTCAATCCTAAAACAGCCAGCAAAAACAACGGTATTCCAGCAGCCAGAATGATCGCAAGAACTAACCAGAAAGATGCATACTCTGCGGGTACGACCCAGTCAAATAAGGTCCACAAACTGTATCCATCTATATCTACGGCGCTTGCTGTTATCGTTGATACGATCAATGCGACTATCGCGATGGTCGTCGCAAGGAATAGTATCAAGCCAAATATCTTGACTATGGCCTTAAATATACCTGCCATAAACCTACCTAGAAAGCCAAAAAATCGAACGGTTCCTCGTTTTCCTTTCTGACCTACGATACGGTGGCCGGCGTCGGTCTGCCCATCGGCCACGGGCTCAAAACCCGCTTTGAAATTGTCCTCGATGTTTGTGATGTTGACTTCCTTGCCCATCATGGTAAGACGCTGGTTGGTCGTCACTGCATCTGGAACAAAAATCCACAGGAGGATATATATAGGAATGAGCCATCCAGCACTAAAAAATGTCGCCACGATCCATAAAACCCTAATCCAAATAGTGTCCATACCCAGATAGTAACTCAATCCTGCACTCACGCCACCTACATAACCATTCTGGGTATCTCTGAAGAGTTGTTTCCCTTTGGCAGCAAAATTTGTGCGTCTTGTGCGCGGTCCAGCTTCTGTAAAAATATCCTCATCGACTTCATAGTCTTCAGGTTGGCCCATGATGTCAATCACAGATTCTACATGAACGATAGAGATCACTTGTTGCTCGTTAGCTCTCTTTTCCAGAAACAGCTCTGCTATTCTAGATTCAATGTCTGACATGATCTCGTCAGCACCAGTAGTTTCAGAGAACGAATTGCGTACAGCGGCGAGATATCGCTGCAATCTGTTGTAGGCATCTTCATCTATGTGGAAGAACAGCCCAGCTAAATTTATATTGATGGTCTTGTTCATGATTTCGTGGTTTTAGGTTTGGTAACAATATTGACGGCATTCTTGAGGTCGTCCCAAGTGCTGGAGAGTTCAGTCAGGAAGATTTTTCCCGTTTCTGTCAGGCCATAGTACTTACGTGGTGGTCCACCAGTACTTTCTTCCCAACGGTAGTTGAGTAGTCCTGCATTCTTCAATCGCGTTAGTAATGGGTAGATCGTACCTTCCACAACTAGGAGTTTTGCATCTTTGAGCGTCTCAAGGATCTCTGCGACATACGCATCTTCTTCCTTAAGGATCGATAGAATGCAGTACTCCAGTACGCCTTTGCGCATTTGCGCTTTTGTGTTTTCTATCTTCATTTTAGTTCGTATTAGGTGTTTCCTTCACAGGTGTGTCAGGAATAAAATTGATCGTTAACGGGTAGCGGTAGTCCAGTCCATCATGTGCTTTAATCGCAGCCTTGATCGTACAGACCAGATCCACAATACCTAAAGCCAGTATGAGCGTACCGCAAATCACACCGCTGGCAACAATGGTGGAAAAGATCCCTAAATCATTAGCAAACGGAAACCTAGGACCGTCCATCGCTTCCCATAAATCTGGACCTCCAGAAATCATACTTCCTATGATGACGCCACCACCAATAAAGGCGAGAATAACCGTCCATAGCGTGATACTTAACTGGAAGTTGATGGCTTGCTTACCATGCCTGTCTATAAAATCAGATTTTTTGGAATTGACCATCCATAAGAGAATGGGCAAGATGAAATTCCCGAGTGGGAAAATCCATTTTCCAAATGTCGCCAGATGGATTCCCATCGCGATATTATTGTGGTTGTTTTGTTGTTGTTTTTCCATGACCTATTAATTTCTTATGCAAATATATATCTAAAAGATAGTATTATGCAATACAAAGTACCATATAATTTTATTTTAGTAGGTCATTTATATGAGTTCGCTTTCGCGAAAGCATAATAAAATCAAGCCTTTTCATAGAATTGATAGCTTGAATATATTTTACAAATTAATTGACAATAAAGCTTAGAGGATTGAAATCGATTGTGTTTAGAAGCAGAAATACTAATGTATTCTCAGCTGAAAAAGATCAGAAAGATCAAACGGAATAAAATTTATAATTGATTAAATGATGTTCAATAATATTCATGAGATCACTACAATTCATGCAACTAGCAAAATCAATTTTACCCGCACAATCCATCACAAGCTGCGGAATTAATTCCGCAGCTTGTGATGGACATTTACACATGTGGCAATCGTAAATTGATATATGAGTTAAGGCAATTTCAAAAGCAAAGAATTCCTCGCCTAAAATTAGGCGAGGACAGAAGTGAAACTAGTTTCGCTTCAGGAGTGGTTGAAGCTGCACAATTGTTTTTACAAACTATAGAGATCATTTCAATCGATTATCATTAATCATTATACTCTTAACTATTAGTATCAATTCTACCCGTGCGATCCTTCACAATCCATCACAAGCTGCGGAATTAATTCCGCAGCTTGTGATGAGAAAGCTATTCATGTCTAGAAGCGTAATAATATCTGGCAGTTATGCAACTGTATGGTAAATCGGTTAGATTTGTCTCTGACCAAAGATTTGAATATGATCACACCAGCAAAAATCAATGCGTTTACTTTCTTAAAGTTACCCAGCTGTTGGTGGTGTGGTGTTCGCGTTCAAGAAATCACTCCTGAACAATGTGTGGTAACTGTGAAACATCGTTGGTTCAATCAGAATCCATTCAACAGTATGTACTTTGCCGTACAAGCTATGGCTGCAGAACTTTCTACAGGTGCGTTAGTCATGTCTTACATAAAAGAGTCTGATGCCAGAGTAAGCATGCTTGTTGCTAATAACGAGGCCACTTTTACTAAAAAAGCCACTGGCAAAATCACGTTCACTTGCACAGATGGTCTTGCTATTAAAGAGGCGATAGAGAAAACCGTTACTACTGGTCAAGGTCAAACCGTCTGGATGGAAGCGACCGGCATTAATCAAGATGGCATTCAAGTGAGCAAGTTCAGATTTGAGTGGACCGTGAAACGCAAAGGTTAACCAGCCTTTAGTTTTCTAATACTTCTAACAAATGCCGCACAGCTCATTGCGTATCTTGTCGCCATGAAAGCCAGTTATCAAAAATATACCCTAGAATTTAAACAACCCGCAGGAACCTCGCGCGGTGTTCTCAAATATAAAGACACTTATTTCCTACTCATAGAAAACAAAACCGAAAAAGGAATAGGTGAGTGCAACCTATTTAAAGGATTATCCAGTGATGACCGACCTGGTTATGAAGAAAAATTACAATGGGTTTGTGATCACATAGGAATGAAACCAGCCGAAATGATGCAGGAATTGCAGGAATGGCCATCCATTTTATTTGGTTATGAAATGGCAATGAAATCCCTGCAGTCCGGCGATCCATTTACCTTGTTCCCATCGCCATTTACTCAAGGTCAGGACGCCATTCCTATTAATGGACTGGTATGGATGGGCGATCAGGAATTCATGATGAAGCAGTTGGAAGATAAGTTGGAAGCTGGCTTCAGCTGCATTAAATTGAAGATAGGCGCCATAGATTTTGATGCCGAAATGAAGTTGTTGAAGTCGGTACGATCTCGCTTTCGCGAAAGCGAGGTCACCATAAGAGTCGATGCCAATGGTGCATTTCAACCCAACGAGGCTCTTGCAAAATTGGAGGAAATCTCAAAATACAAAGTTCACAGTATCGAGCAACCCATCAAACAAGGTCAATGGCAAGAAATGGCGCAGTTATGCGAGAAAACGCCAGTTCCAATCGCTCTGGATGAAGAACTGATAGGATTATATGATTCAAAAAAACGATCTGATTGTCTGGATCAGATAAAGCCTCAATTTATAATCCTGAAACCTGCGTTGGTTGGTGGTTTTGCAAACTCGCGCGACTGGATTAATCTAGCTGGCGAACGCAACATCGATTGGTGGATCACCAGCGCACTGGAATCTAATATTGGTCTTAATGCAATTGCTCAATTTACTTATACGTTAGGGGTTTCAATGCCACAAGGTTTAGGCACTGGCGGCTTATATACCAATAATATCGAAGCGCCACTCGAGATTAAAAAAGGTGCCTTGTATTGTAACGATATTGCGGGCTGGAACACTAATCCAATAAATATTTAGAATGTATATAGAACAAGGTTATAAAGGAAAGTTAGGAGCATGGAGCTTCTTTATCATTCCTGGACTTTTCATGGTTTTCATGGCTTTCAACTATGTAGCTACCATGATGATGCTTGATGAAACAGACCAGTCTACTGAGCAAATGATATCTCAAATGATTGATGCTGTAGGTAAGAATGTCTTTCTGGTATTGAATCTGTCCATATTTGTAGTAGGTCTCATTGCCATATTTATCTGGGCAAAATTCATAAACGGCAGATCAATTACAAGTTTGACGACTTCTAGAGATAAAATTGACTGGAAGCGCATATTTTTTATGTTCACCTTATGGGGAATATTTTCCGCTGGGATGATTTTACTATCGGTGTATTTAGCGCCTGATGATTATATTTTACAATTTGACTGGCAAAAATTCCTGCCGCTACTTGTTATTTCTTTATTGATGTTTCCTTTTCAAACAAGTTTTGAGGAGTACCTTTTTAGAGGTCAGCTTTTGCAAGGTTTAGGTATCGCAACTAAAAGTAGAGCAGTGGCTTGGATCCTTACATCTGTACTTTTTGGATTGATGCATGCTGCAAATCCAGAGGTAGAAAAGCTGGGCTTTGAGGTGATGATATTTTATATAGGAACTGGTCTGGTGCTAGGTGCGATGACGCTTCTAGATGAAGGTCTTGAATTGGCTTTAGGGTTTCATGCGGCTAACAATATCGTGATTGCATTGATGCTCACGATGTCGTGGACAGCGATTCAAACAGACTCCGTATACGTAGGAATTGCAGAGCCTACTGCACTTGCAGCAATCGATATCATTCCCGTAGTTATAGGATATCCCATATTGTTGATCATTCTTGGGAAGATTTATAAATGGAAGAATTGGAAAGAAAAACTTTTTGGCAAAGTAGAAGTTCGTAAAATTGCAGAACCCGATACTATCGATTACCAACAACCTTAAACCAAAACAATGACACCAGAAGTACATCCAGAGTTTCAGTTAAATGGAGTTTCACTTGATCATAAGGGTCTGATGACCGTTGCCTATAGCTATGTCAAAGAAGGTGAGCTGTGGGAACGTCAGGTAGGTGAATTCCTGCTGAACTGGATGGATGATTTCTCATATCATACCGTCTTCTCAAGTGGTTCCACTGGAACTCCCAAAGAGTATCGACTAGAAAAGCAGCACATGATCAATAGTGCCCGCATGACTGGAGAGCGTTTTAGAATAAGCGCTGGAATGGATGTATTGGGATGTTTGCCTTTAAGTTATGTCGCTGGTAAGTTGATGATGGTACGCGCTATTGAATTGGGCTGGCATATAGATTTGGTGGCACCATCAAAGAATCCGCTGGATAAGGTTGCAAAACGATATGACTTTACTGCGCTGACTGCTTATCAGGTAAAGCATTCTCTCAATCACCTTTATAAAAGCCGCAAAACCATCATTGGAGGTGGACCTGTTGATGAAGCGCTTGTTGAAAGCCTCAATGGTCGTCACACAAGAGCATACCACACCTATGGTATGACTGAAACTAGTACTCATGTAGGCGTACGGGAACTATATCCTAATTATGAGGAATTTTTTACAGCGCTTCCCAGAATTAAAGTACGTCTCAACGGTGCTGATTGTCTCATTGTGGATGCTCCAGATCTTGCAGATGAACCTATCGTCACCAACGACTTAGGGATTATCAAGGATGAGAAAATGTTTAAGATCTTGGGAAGAACGGACAATGTTATCAATACTGGAGGAATAAAGATTCATCCAGAAACGGTACATAACAAGCTTTCTAAATTTATAGACTCACGCTTTTTTATAGCTTCAGAATCAGAGCCGCACTTGGGTCAACAGGTAGTAATTTATGTGGAAGGCGATGAGGTTGATTTGGATTCCGCTTTCGCGAAAGCGAAACTAGACCGATTTGAAAAACCACGCAAAGTGATTTTCGTAAAACAATTTGCCGAAACTCATACGGCTAAAATCGACAAGAAAGTCATCATCGCAAATCACCAAGGAAAGTAGAGGTGAAAAGCTAGTTGTTCTCCAGTTTTTTGGCAACGGCATCAGTGGCTTGATCCAACATCTTATACACGTTTTCAAAGCCTTGATCACCGCCATAGTAAGGATCAGGAACATCAAGATCGTCGCCTGGAAATGGCACCTCTAGAATCTTTTTGATTTTGGCGCGTTGCTCATCGTTCTGGGCAAGATCAGTCACATCATTGTAATTGGAGCGATCCATGACGTAGATGTAATCAAAGTTTTCGAGATCTTCTACCGTCAATTTACGACTGAGTTGTTGAGAGATGTCTAATCCATATTTTTTGGCAACATCAATAGAACGTTTGTCTGGTGCCTCACCTTTGTGGCCACCACTAGTTCCAGCGCTATCTACGGTATATTTTGTGAAGTTCAGTTTGGAACGCATCAAACCTTCCGCTAATGGCGAGCGGCAGATGTTTCCCAAACACACCATCAAAATGGAGGTCTGTTCCTTCATACTAGTTGGCTAGCTTTTTACGCAGATCTTCTACGTACTTATTGAATTGTTTATCAGTCGAGGCAAGGTTATCAACCGTTTTACAAGCGTGAAGTACAGTGGCATGGTCACGTTTTCCAATCTTGGAACCAATGCTTGCAAGGGAAGCTTTAGTCATTTTCTTGGAAAAGTACATGGCCAGCTGACGTGCCTGAACGATGTGACGTTTACGAGTTTTGGATTGAAGTGTCTCCACATCCATCTGGAAATAATCACTAACAACTTTCTGAATCTGATCGATGCTAACTTCACGTTTCGTATTCTTGACATAGTTCTCAACAATCTTCTTAGCAAGTTCAATGGTGATGTCCTTGTGGTTGAAGGATGAGTGTGCAATCAAGGAAATGATGGCACCTTCTAGTTCACGTATGTTGGTTTTGATATTATCAGCCAGATAGTTGATGATATCTTCTTCCATTTCTACACCATCGCGATACAGTTTGTTTTTTATAATGGAAACTCTGGTTTCATAATCAGGATGGTTAAGCTCTGCACTAAGTCCCCATTTGAACCTGGAAAGTAAACGCTGCTCGATATCTTGCATATCAACTGGTTTCTTATCACTGGTTAATATGACCTGCTTACCATTTTGATGCAAATGGTTGAAAATGTGGAAGAATACATCTTGAGTTCCAGCTTTACCAGCAAAGAACTGGATATCATCCACGATCAATACATCTACAATTTGGTAGAAGTGAATGAAATCATTTCTATTATTCTTACGCACAGATTCTATAAACTGCTGTGTAAACTTCTCTGCGCTTATATATAGAACTGTTTTGTCTGGGTAGTTCTCCTTAATACCAACGCCTATTGCGTGAGCAAGATGCGTTTTGCCTAATCCAACGCCACCAAAAATCAATAGCGGATTAAAAGAAGTACCACCTGGTTTGTTAGAAACCGCCATACCAGCACTACGAGCCAACCTGTTGGAATCTCCTTCTAGAAAAGTATCAAAGTTATAAGATGGATTGAGTTGTGATTCAATCTTCACATTGCGAATTCCAGGAATTACAAACGGATTCTTAAGCTCTGGACTTTTGCTACGCACTGGCGCATCAACAGTCTGTGAGTTTTGAAACGTACGGTTGCTACTAGGGATCTTTTCAGTAAATGGTTCCATACCTTTTAAGGTATTCTCCATTCTAATAGCATAGATCAATTTAGCTCCTTCACCTAGTTCTTTAGTCAAGGCTGTTTTAAGCAATTTGATATAATGTTCCTCTAACCATTCGTAGAAAAAGCGGCTAGGAACTTGTATACTCAACGCGGTATCAGTTAGCTTTACTGCCTTGATGGGTAAAAACCAAGTTTTGTAGGCTTGAGGATTGATATTGTCCTTTATAAATTCTAGACAATTTTCCCATACCGATTCAGCCGTCGATGTCATAAAATGTTTTTTATCTGGTTAGATTCGACTCTATATGAGTGAGGAAATTAAAGCACATAGTGGCTACCTCAAGAGTGGTACAAATATGTGTATAAAAAACCTTAAAAAAAATAAAAATAGGGGTTGGTTTTTATGAAATATAATTGCATGCACTACGGTTTTCAAACCACCAAATTTTTGAACACATATCTATGAAAAATTCGACCATTTACATAATGCCCAGATATGCAGAATCTGATCAAATGGGAATAATACATCATTCTAACTATTTGATTTACATGGAGCAAGCTCGATTGGACTGGTTGAACACTTTAGGCTTTTCCTATCAGAGAATGGAAGAGTCTGGAGTCCTTTTGCCTGTTTATCAAATAGATATAAAGTATAAAAATCCGATCAGATTTGGGGATGAAATTAAAGTAGTAACAACCCTTAAGAATGTTCCTACAACGAGGGTCATTTTTGAGTACGAAATCACAAAAAACGACGGTTCTATTTGTGCAGAGGCAGAGCTAACTCTAGTCTTCACTGACGCAAAAACCTTTAGACCGAGAAAACCAATTCCAGAATTTTTAGAGAAGTGTAAAACCTTATTTTAATCTCGACTACCTATTAAAGTAAGATGACATGCTAGAAGACTATTTCCAAGAACTCAAACACGATTTAAGAGGTGCGTTGAGCAAGCGCAATCATCCATTTAAGTATGGATATTTAACCACCGTGGATGAACAATTACAACCACGAGCGAGAACGGTTGTCATAAGAGAAATAAGTGAATCCATGGAGCTCATTATTTTTACAGATTCCAGAACGACTAAGGTTCATCAGCTTTCTCAAAATCCAAAAGCAAGTCTTTTGTTCTATAACAGTAAAAGTCTGCGACAGATACGTGTAGATGGATTGTTAGAACCTATTACGGATGAAATGGAAATTAAAAGATTGTTTCAGAAGGTTTCTTCCAAATCTATAAAGGATTACACTACCCAATTGCCACCAGGATCACCTATCAAAAATCCAGATCATGTGGAATATGTAGAGCGATCAGAAAATCATTTCTTACCGCTCAGATTTGTATCCAACTCCATTGAGCTGTTGCAGCTTAAGAGACCTAATCATCTACGGGCGTTGTATCAACGCACTAATGAAGATTGGAAAGGTCAGTGGTTGGTGCCTTAACTTTTTGCAGTAATAGGATACATCGCGTTGAGCTGCTCTAGAGTCTGCTCAACTTGATTGAGCGGCACACCGACGGTAATTTTGCAAGTTTCCGTCAATTCTTGATTTTTGATGCTCAATGCATTTTCATCGATAAACCGCATGACTTGGCTGATTTGGGGATATTCAAATGAGATTACAATATCATTCGTAATAATCCTTTCTACTATCTGAGCTTGATTCAGCGCTAGACTCGCGGCCTCACGATAGGCTTGAATCAAACCGCCAACTCCCAGTTTTGTACCTCCAAAAATTCTGCTCACCACTACCAGAACATCACTCATTTCAAGAGCATTGATTTGAGATAATATGGGATCACCGGCACTATGATTGGGCTCGCCGTCATCATTGGACCGATATAAATCATCCGTTGGACCTAGTTTCCATGCATAACAGTGATGTCCAGCTTTTGGGTGTGTGTTGCGCAAACTCTGTATCAATTCTCCTAGCTGCGCCTCATCAGTAAAGGGAAAAGCCGTTGCATAAAACTTGCTGCCTCGCTCCTTATAGAGGATCTCAGCTGTCTTAACGACTATTGTTTTGTAACGATCTTTCATGGTTGTTACGCTTTCGCGAAAGCGATACAGATTATAGCCACCACTGCAAGAGCAATGCCCCAGTAATTCTTGATTAGCAATCGTTCCTTGAATAATATGTAGCCCAGCAGGGTTGTGAAAAGTACCGTGCCCACATGATTGATGGGAAAGAAAACACTGCTCTCCATGCCATTCTTGAGCGCTTTGATTAAAAAGTAGATGGAAAAGTAGTTGGGAATTCCCAGGGTAATTCCTGCAATAATGGACTTAAATTGAAGTCGCCGGCCCTGGATGGCTTCATAAATCAGTATCAATATCCCAATACCAAATGCAGAAACGAAACAGATGGCGCTAAAAAGTGGTTCATCACCATCAGGCACAAAATTCTTTTCTGCATACTTGATTGTCGTGTCAATAATACCGCTGCCTAAAAACAGCAAAGCAGGAAGCAACAATTCCTTTTTGTGGATAGTGAGACCATCTTTCGACTTGAGCGACGCCAGATAAACTGAGGCCAACGCAATGAAAACTCCTGTAATTTTTAGCCATCCCAATGTCTCGTTATACATCCAGATCCCAAAAATAACGGGTATGATTAATGACATTTTACTAGCTACAGCAGCAACTGACAAGCCGTTTTTTTGACTGGTCAAACCTAAAATATTGAACACGGTAATAAATAATGCACCTAACACTACCGAAAACCAGAACCAACCACCGTCAAAGATTTTAATCGTGGAAATCTCACCTTCATATACCAGCAATCCAGTTATGGCAGCTACAAGATAATTAATGACTATGGCGTGCAATGTATTGACTTCAAACACCTTGAAGTACTTGAAAATCACGTACAGCAAACTAGAAGTGAGGACACTTAAAACGAGCCAGATCATGAGTTCACGAATGTTTTGAGAACATCATTTTTCATCATCTGCCTACTTTTTAGATAAGCGCTTGACGGCAGTTTTGGAGCTGTGAGTCCAGTTTTGAAATAAACTTCAGTTCCCATAAATTGATGGATCTCATCCCATAAATCGTGGTCAATAAAACCTTGAAGCGTCTTGGCACCACCTTCCACAATAACCGATTGAATACCTAGATTATAAAGATCTTCTACGATAAGATCGCTTTCGCTGGATGCTCTTTGTAAAATCTGGACAACAGCGTTGTTGTCAAAAACCTTGAGGTTTTCTGGCAAATTGTTTTTCGCATCCAGTATAATTCTGATAGGGTTGTCACCATGCCAGTCGCGCACGGTAAGGCTTGGATTATCGTCCATCGCAGTTTGTGCACCTATTAATATGCTTTGCTCTTGAGCGCGCATTTTATGCACGAGTTGTCTTGAATAAGGATTGGTGATCCAGACAGGCTTTTTCTCGTCTTTTTGTTTTGGTGCTATGAATCCGTCAGCGGTTTCTGCCCATTTTAGGATTATAAAAGGGCGTCTTTTTTTGTGATAGGTGAAAAAGCGCTTGTTAAGCTCGTTACAATCGGCTTCTAGAATACCTGCGGTTACTTTAATACCAGCATTAAGTAATAAATCAACTCCTTTACCTGCTACTTTCTCGTGAGGATCAAGCGTTCCTACGACTACATTTTTAAATCCTTTCTCTATAATCAAAGAGGCACATGGCGGTGTCTTACCATGATGGGAGCAAGGTTCGAGATTGACGTAAATAGTTGCTTTTCTAAAGTCTTCGCTGGAAAAGCCATTTTTTTCTGCATCTGCAATCGCATTGACTTCGGCGTGAGGTTTTCCCGATTTCAAATGAAAGCCTTCACCTAAAATCTTTCCTTCATCATTCACAATCACAGATCCCACTAGCGGATTGGGATACGTGGTCCCCAAACCATTTAAGGCAAGTTGCAGGCAGCGTTGTATGTAAATTTCGTGAGTTGTCAAGTTCGCAAATTTAAGGTTTGTTGACTTTCCTTAAATAACTTTAAGAGTAGTTAAATAAGCTTGACCTTGCTGCCATAGTATCTTTGGTAGATGCAGATAAGAAAAATTCACCCAGATGATAATACTGCGGTAAGAGATATCATCCAGCAGACCATTCTAGAGCACAACGCTCCTAAGGAAGGTACTGCCTATAGTGACGCAGCTACACAATCCATGTATCTTGAATATCAAAAACCTAGATCGGTCTATTATGTGGTAGAAGTTGATGGAAAAGTTTGTGGTGGTGCTGGTGTTGCAGCTTTGGCAAACAATGCGGATAATATCTGTGAGCTGCAAAAAATGTATTTCATGCCAGAGGTTCGCGGTAAAGGTTACGGCAAGCAGTTGATGGAAAAATGTTTGAAAGCCGCTCGTGCTTTTAAATTTTCAAAGGTATATCTGGAAACGATGGGCAACATGTATGATGCTCAAGGTTTATATAAAAGAGTCGGTTTTGAATTACTGATTCAACCATTGGGCAACACGGGACATTACAGCTGTCCGGTTCAAATGATCAAAAAACTGGAAGAAGATGACGCTTAGACAGATTCGTAATATTTATGTAAGTAGGTTGGTGGACCTTTATCCAGAGAATGAGATTGTATCCATTTTCGGTCTTATTTGTGAGGATTTGTTGCAAATGAGCAAATCAGATATCATGATACGTGGTGAGGAGCCGCTGACTCATTTAAAAGAAGAAATTTTCTTGAGGTCACTGGAGACCTTACTTAATGGAACACCAGTGCAGCATATTACTGGCATCGGTCATTTTTATGGCCATGAATTCAAGGTGAATAAGCACACGTTGATACCACGTCAGGAAACCGAAGAATTGATTCAATGGATACTTAATGATCACAAGGATAGTGCGGTGAATTCCATTCTAGATATAGGAGCTGGCAGTGGTTGTATAGGGATTAGTTTGGGGCACGCTTTCGCGAAAGCGAACTCCTTAAAATCATCTCACAATGTCAAATTATTTGATGTGTCGACAGACGCCTTGCAAGTGGCTCGATCCAATGCAGAAGCCATTGCGCCAGACGTTAACTTTTCATTTGAAAATCGAAATATTTTAGAAACAACATCCATAGCAGAATACGACATCGTGGCGAGCAATCCACCATACGTGCGTGATTTGGAGAAAAAGGAGTTACATAAAAACGTACTGGATTTTGAGCCAGAAACGGCATTATTCGTAACAGATGAAGATCCGCTGGTGTTTAATAGAAAGATATTGGAGCTGGTTGAAAGCCACGAAAATCCGCTGGTGTACTTTGAGATTAATCAATATTTACCAGAGGAGATGAAAAAGCTAGCGGCAGATATGAAATTTAAGCAGGAATTGCGCAAAGACCTGAACGGTAACTGGCGTATGATGAAGTGCTGGAGATAAACTAATCGAACAAAATATTGTAATTTGCACAGCATCTGTGCAAAATCAAGAACATGGCAACTAAAAATCTCACCATACGATTATCTGATCAATTGATCGAAGCAAGTAAGGAATATGCTAAAAAGCAAGGAAAATCCCTTAACGAAATGATCCGCGAATTTCTGGAAGGAAGTGTGAAGAAGCCTGCCGATTACGAAACGCCCATGGAGCGACTGACTAAAATCGCTGAAGAAAATGCGGTGTATGGCAAAGGATATAAATTTAAAAGAGAAGATGGACATGAGCGATAGATGTTTTATCGACTCTAATATTTTTATCTATATGATAGATAAATCAGAATCTGATAAACAGAAAGCGGCAATCACATTTTTAAATGATTTGAGCAGAAATTCAGAGATTGTTTTATCAACTCAAGTGGCAAAGGAATTCACCAATATCGCTTTGAGGAAGTTGAAATTTCCAGAAGAGGCTATTTCTCAAATATTATTGGAATTGAGCGAATATCCAGTTTTCGATGTATCTATTAGTACAATCCTAAAAGGATTACAACTAAGAAGCCGATACAAATATTCTTTCTACGATAGTCTATTGCTTGCTTCGGCATTAGAAAATCATTGCACAATTTTTTACTCAGAAGATATGCAACCAAACCAAAAGATTAAAGGCCTACAAATCATCAACCCATTTCAAAACTAAATGGATCCCAAAACACAAATAGAATCCCTGCGAGCAGAACTGCGAGACCACAATTACAATTACTACGTAAGGGACGATTCCAGTATCTCAGATTTTGAATTTGACAAGAAACTGGAGCAGCTCAAGACTTTGGAAGCTGCTCATCCAGAATATTACGACGCATCAAGCCCGACGGTAAGAGTTGGAGGTGAAGTGACTAAAAATTTCAATACAGTCAAGCATATTAATAGGATGTACTCTCTGGATAATTCCTATAGTTTAGAAGATCTTCAGGATTGGGAAAAACGACTGCACAAAATTGTTGATGGCGAAGTTCAATACGTTTGCGAACTTAAATATGATGGTGCCAGCATCAGCCTGCACTATGAGAACGGAAAGTTTGTGCAAGCGGTGACTCGTGGTGATGGAACACAAGGTGATGATGTGACGACTAACGTTCGAACGATTAAATCTGTACCCTTACAATTAAAGGGCAACGATGTGCCTGCCAAATTTGAAATACGCGGAGAAATCGTTTTGCCTTGGGACGGATTCCATAAAATGAATGAAGAGCGTGAGGAGCAAGGACTGGAGTTGTATCGCAATCCGCGTAATACGGCTAGTGGTAGTTTAAAATTACAGGATAGTGCTGTGGTTGCCACTAGACCTTTGGAGTGTTTGCTGTATCAATTGGCTGGTGAAAACTTGCCTTATAAAACTCAGTTTGATGGATTGGAAGCCGCCCGAAAATGGGGCTTTAAAGTACCACCACAATCAAAATTGGTCGATGGAATCGATGGAGTTTTGGAATTTGTAAATCATTGGGATGTGAAGCGTAAAAACCTGCCGTATGAGACCGATGGTGTCGTTATCAAGGTCAATAAACTTCAAAACCAAGAGGAACTGGGCTTCACAGCCAAAGCACCACGATGGGCCATGGCCTATAAATTTAGCGCAGAACAGGTTTCCACGCGACTTGAGGAGATCACCTATCAAGTAGGTCGCACAGGAGCAATTACACCAGTAGCTAATCTTGAGCCCGTAGAAATTTCTGGGACCACCGTAAAAAGAGCCAGCCTACACAATGCAGATCAGATAGAAAAGCTGGACATAAGAGAAGGCGATGAGGTTTTCGTTGAAAAAGGCGGCGAGATCATCCCTAAAATCGTTGCCGTTGACCTTCTAAAGCGACCAGAGAATTCAAAGCCAACCGTGTATGCTACCAACTGCCCAGAATGTGGAACCGAATTAATTAGAAAAGAAGGCGAGGCACAGCACTATTGTCCTAATGACATGGGTTGCCCACCACAAGTGAAAGGACGAATCCAGCATTTTATTTCCCGCAAGGCGATGGATATTGACGGAATAGGTTCAGAAACGGTGGATCAACTAGTGGAAGCTGGTTTGATAAAGAACTACGCAGATCTTTACGATTTACAATTTGAACAAATCATCCCGCTGGAGCGCATGGCAGAGAAAAGCGCTAAGAATATGATCGCTGGTATTGAGGCGAGCAAAAAAATTCCGTTTGAGAGAGTATTGTTTGGATTGGGAATTCGGTATGTAGGTGAGACGGTTGCAAAAAAATTGGCTCGTCATTACAAGTCTATGGACGCCTTAATGACGATGCCGGAACTCGAAAACCAAGAGCAGGATTTGTTTAATAATGATTCCAACGAGTCCGCTGATAATAACACTGAGCGCAGTCGAAGTGTGAAAGCGGAAAAGCTTCAACAATTAAGCGCCATTCCAGAAATTGGGGAACGCATCGCAGAGTCAGTCGTAGAATTTATTACAGATCCATTGCACTTAGAAGTAATAGAACGCTTGAAAGCTGCAGGATTGCAGTTTTCATTGAGTGAAGAACAACTCTCCAATACATCAGATGCATTAGCAGGTAAGAGTTTTGTGATTTCGGGAGTTTTTGAGATGTCTCGTAATGATCTAAAAAAGATGATTGAAGACAATGGAGGCAAAGTGAGCAGCAGTCTTTCTTCAAAAACAGATTACCTGATTCGTGGCGAGAATATGGGACCTTCCAAACTAGAAAAGGCAGAAAAGCTAGAAATCAAAATGATTAGCGAACAGGAGTTTCTGGCGATGGTTTGATTTTAAAAAATACGTAGGCGAAGAAAATCATGAAAATGAAATCGTTCCATCCATAGAGTGTGTAGAAAATTCCCGCAAGCAAATCTTGATCATATACATCGCTCAGTTGGTGATTGCTAAACCATATAATATAGGCAATTACATAAGCTAATTTCTCGATCACAAATACACCAATGAGCCACTTGACTTTCATAAATGTTTTAGCAACCGCAATGTAACCTAGTCCCCAAACCGTAATCATAATCAATCCAAAATAAGACATGACATTGGGATCTGTAGCTGGGATCACTTCGTTGGTAAAACCCTTGGAGAAAATCAAAAGTCCAACCGTGTTCATCAAACCTGCCGCGATAAATCCTTTGGAAATTGTTGAGTTGGTCATGTTTGATTTTTAGGTAAGTTAAGCTTTTAGATGATCAACATTACTAGAATTATAATTTCACAAGGTGCGGAATTAATTCCGCACCTTATGAGCGACCAATCAAAAGATCTAGTTTCTTACTTCTTGTTTCTTATTTTCTATACCTCATAAACCACTTCACGACCACCAGCCAGCTTGCCTTGTTTCATATAGAAATCAATGCGACCCACATTGATACCATAGCAACCCACTTGATTGACCATGACGGTTTCTCCAGCTGCATTCATAACCAATTCTGGTTTGTCTAGAAACGTATGCGTGTGACCACCGATGATCAAATCAATTCCAGAAGTCTGTTTTGCTAATGAAATGTCGCTGATTTTGCCGCCATCGTAGGCATATCCTAGGTGCGACATGCAAATGACGATATCACATTTTTCTTTTTCGCGTAAAGCGATCACCATATCTTGAGCCACCATCAATGGATCCTGATATTGGGTTTCTTTAAACATCAACGGCGATACCAGTCCATCCAATTCAATCCCAAGCCCGAACATTCCAATGCGCACGCCATCCTTGATCATTACCTTGTAGGGTTTGGTTTGTCCATCCATGATCGTATTTGAAAAATCATAGTTGGAGATAACAAAGTCAAAATCAGCATTGGGAAGTTGAGCGTAAAGTCCGTCGATACCATTATCAAAATCATGGTTACCAATGGTTGCCGCATCATAACCCATCATGCTCATGAGCTTGATTTCCAGCTCACCACCATAAAAATTGAAGTATGGAGTTCCCTGAAAAATATCACCGCAGTCCAGCAGAATCGTATTCGGGTTTTCCTTGCGCACCTTGTTGATGAGTGCAGCACGTCTAGCGACGCCACCGCGACCATCATTTCTACCGCCATTGATGGGCTCAATATGCGAGTGCGTGTCGTTAGTATGCAGGATCGTGATCTTCTTGAAATCCTCTACGGTATCATCTAATGGAAAAAGACCAGAAGCCAAAGCTGTATTACTCCACAAACCAGTACCAGCGATCAGGCTGGCCGTTGCAGTATTTTGGATAAATTTTCTACGTTCCATGATTAGTTTGTTTTGGTAAATCTGTCGTCTGCCTGGAAACCTAAAGTGTCCGTTTTAGTGAAGTAGTCGATCATCGCATTTCTGATTTTATAATCAAGTACCGTACTGCTAACAGCTTTCTTGAAGAATTCCATATTATCACCGCCAGTCATTAGGTAATCATTGGTAAGAATGTAATAATTACGGTCAAAAGTGATGGGTTGACCTTCCAGTGATAATTCTACATCTGCATCAGCGGTAGTGATTTTGAGAGCGTCAAATGGATGTGCGCGTTGCTTTTCAACGAGGTAATCTGTCAATTCTTTCATTTGTTCCGGTGCCAGTTCTGCGACCACCATCTCGTTCTCAAAAGGCATTACTTCATAAGCAGTTCTTGTAGTCACATAACCTGCAGGAATGCCAGCTCTTATGCCGCCATGATTCAGCAAAACCATGTCGATTTCTTTACCGGTTCTGGATTTGAAAATTGGTGCTCCTTGGGTGCGAGCGATCGCCGCCATCATATTTCCTATGCGTGTATTGAGCGGCGTATCCGTTTTGGTCATGTCTGTGGGATTATAGCTCAGCGGCGTTCCCATTTGTTCGTCCAGACTTTCTTTGTAGGGAGCGATAAAGCTCTGTATGCTGGCAACTCCATTGATGGTAGAATTAATTTGGGTCTGGCTAGCAGATAGCTTTTGAGCAGTGTAATTTTCTGTCTTGCAGGATGTTGTGATTAGTATCGCTTTCGCGAAAGCGAGAGCCATTAAACCTTTCCTACAACCTAGGGTCATACGTATTTTCATAGGCGATTGTTATACCTTTGCGGCTTAGTAAAAGTAAATGATTTTTGACGTTTTAAAGAAGCGATGGCTGCGCAAACAGCAGGAAAAATTGTCTGCACGACGCAGGAATGGCACATCGTCAAAGCTGTCATCAATGATTATCATTTATGATGCAGATGTTGAGAAATCGACCCTTTTTATAGAACAATGGTCGCGAGAGTTGGGAATAGAAAAATACAGCGTAGTAGGTTGTACGGCAGATCCTAAAAAGCAGGCTGTCAATGATCAGCTTTTGATAAGTATGAAAAGCATAAAGTGGTCTGGCGGCATTGCAGATTCTGCTTTGAAGCAGTTGCTGGAAGCTAGTTATGATTTACAGATCAACCTTTTTGAGAATAAGGATGATTTAAAATCTTACATGGCACTGGCATTGGATGCCAAAATAAAGGCAGGACTAGCTTCACAACCAGAGGATCATTATGATATTGCAGTAGATGTGAAGCCAAGCCAAAAAGAACTATTTATTAAAGAATTGAGCAAGTACCTAAATATTATAACAAAGTAGCATGCAGGAATTGATAGGAACAGGAGTCGCGTTAATTACTCCGTTTAAGGCAGATGGAAGCGTTGACTATCCAGCGTTGGATAGATTAGTTGATTTCCAGGTGGACAATGGTGTAGATTATCTTGTCATTATGGGAACCACAGGTGAAAACGTCACGCTGACAGACGAAGAGAAAAAATCAGTGATCCAGGCTATCAAAAAGCGTAATGATAACCGCTTGCCTATGGTTATAGGAATCGCTAGTAATGATACTAGAGTAGTGGTGGAGCAAATCAAGAACACAGATCTATCAGACTATGTAGCGATTTTATCTGTCTCTCCAGCCTATAACAAACCTTCTCAAGAAGGAATCTATCAGCACTTCAAAGCCATAGCAGAGGCCACGGACAAACCTATCATTGTTTATAACGTACCAAGTCGTACGGGAACATATGTTACCGTTAATACTATTGTGAGATTGGCTCACGACTTTGAAAATATTGTAGGAATTAAAGAGGCAGATGGCGATATGATCGTAGCCATGAAAATGGTGCAGTATACGCCTCCAGGTTTTCTAGTCATATCTGGTGATGACGCGATAGCGTTACCTATGACACTAGCCGGCGGTGCTGGAGTAATATCTGTAATAGGTCAAGCCATAGCTCAGGATTTTAGTGATATGATCAGGTATGCGCTTAACGGTGATGTCGCTGAAGCATATGAATTACATTATAAGATATCACCTTCCATCGATATGATCTTTGAACAAGGCAATCCACCTGGTGTGAAAGCGTTATTACATCAAATGGGTATCTGTGAGCCTCACGTGAGATTACCGTTAGTAGCTGCAGATGAGGATCTGAACGAAAGAATGAAGGCTTTTTTAGAGTCTTATTAAATTTTAAATTAAGAATAAAGGCAATAGGGACGTTGAAAAACGTTTCTTTTAGCCGGTATAAATTATAATAATGAAACAAATTACGGTTCTTTTATTAATCGTCTTTGCGGTAGTAGGTTGCTCTAATTATCAAAAAGCACTGAAATCATCTGATGCAAAACTTAAAGTACGCACAGCAGATTCCTTACTAGCTGCTGAAAAGTATTCCAAAGCCATCAACCTTCTGGAACAAGTCGTGCCAGCATATAGAGGTACGGATAGTGCTGCACCAGTTGCCTTGAAATATGCAAATGCACTATATCAGGATGGCCGTTATCCTGAAAGTGGTTACCAGTTTGAAACATATAGAAAAAGCTACGTATCAGATCCCAATAGGGAATATGCCACTTTCATGATAGGAAAAAGCCTTTATGAAATGGCGCCTATCTATTCCAAGGATCAAGAGCCAACGGAAAAAGCTTTAGCAAAGTTTCAGGATTACATCAACATCTATCCTAATGGAGAATACCTAGCAGAAGCTAACATGCTAGTCGATGAGATGCAATTCAAGCTAGACAAAAAGGCTTATGAAATCGCAGAGAATTATTTCAAGCGTGCACCTTTTTCCAGAGGTGGTTACACAGCTGCCATAGCTTCTTTTGAGAACTTCATTGTAGACCATCCAGGATCTGAATTTCAAGACGATGCGGCTTATCATCTTATTGACTCTCAATATTCTTATGCTATTAAGAGTTTCAGCAGCTTAATTCCTGAAAGACTTGAGGTTGCTAAAGAATATTATGATACCTTTGCAACCCGTTTCCCAAACAGTGAATACAAGGAACAGGCTGATGATTTGATGGAGAAGATCAACAGTTATAACAATTAAGAATCAATTATTTATGGATACTAAAAATCTAAAAGCACCCAATACAAGTATTACCTATGATAGAGACCTCTTGACGGCTCCAACAGGTAACATGTATGAAGCGATTTCTATCATTGCTAAACGCGCAGAGCAAATCAATACTGACATTAAGGAAGAATTGATTGAGAAACTTGAAGAGTTTGCTACCTATAACGATTCTCTTGAAGAGATTTTTGAGAACAAGGAGCAAATTGAGGTTTCTAAGTTCTATGAGCGTTTGCCTAAGCCACATTCTATTGCCGTACAGGAATGGATGGATGGAAAGATCTACCACAGAGATACTGGAATTTCAGAATAGATTCCATGAATATATTGAGTGGTAAAAAGGTATTGCTGGGAATCACTGGTGGTATTGCTGCTTACAAAACAACTTATTTGACACGCCTGCTTGTAAAAGCAGGCGTTTCTGTTAAGGTGGTTATGACTCCGTCTGCAAAAGATTTTGTCACGCCGCTTACTTTGAGTACGCTTTCAAAGAATCCTGTTTTATCGACTTTCACAAATGAAGATGATGATAATGATATGTGGAATAACCATGTAGATTTGGGTTTGTGGGCTGACTTGATGATCATTGCGCCGTGCACGGCAAATACCATGAGCAAGATGGTCAATGGTACGGTAGACAACCTGCTACTTGCGGTTTATACCAGTGCAAAATGTCCTGTTTATTTTGCGCCGGCCATGGATCTGGATATGTACAAACATCCATCTACCACTCAAAATTTTGAGAAGTTAGCGAGTTATGGTAATTTCATGATACCTGCCGGTGATGGAGAGCTTGCCAGTGGCCTTTCTGGAAAAGGACGCATGGCAGAACCTGAAGAAATTGTCTCCTTCATAGAACAGCAACTTCTCAAAGAACAGCCGCTGCGAGGTAAAAAGTGTCTCATTACAGCTGGACCTACACACGAGTCAATCGATCCCGTGAGATTTATAGGTAATCACAGTACTGGTAAAATGGGCATGGCACTTGCAACTGACCTAGCGAATCGTGGTGTGTTAGTGACTTTAATTATGGGGCCTAGTTCGGTCAAAACAGACAATGTATTGATTGAGCGTATAAATGTTATTAGTGCTCAAGAGATGTATGAGGCTGTTCATGCAAATATCAACAATCAGGATTACGCTATATTTAGCGCAGCCGTTGCAGATTATAAACCTGCGATTCCTGCCCATCAGAAAATAAAAAAGAGCTCTGAAACGTTAACTTTGGAACTGGTCAAAAACCCTGATATTTTGGCAAGTGTTGGCGCGATGGAAAGTCATCCGTTTTTGGTTGGTTTTGCACTGGAGACAGAAAATGAAATGGAGCACGCTTTCGCGAAAGCGAAAAAGAAAAACACCGATTTACTCATATTAAACTCCATGAACGATAACGGAGCGGGATTTGGGATTGATACTAATAAAATTACCATTATCGACAATCAGGGAAACGCTCAAGAGTTTCCGGTAAAGTCGAAAACATTGGTTGCTAAAGATATTGTGGATGAAATTGTCAAACGTACTTCCTAGTTTATTTACTTTTTTGATGCTGTTCTTAGCTTTTGCTGCCAGTGCTCAAGAATTCAATATGACCGTTCAAGTGAATGCTCAAAATATAGCGCAACCGGATAGATCAATCTTTAGAACCCTTGAGACTTCGCTACAGGAATTCATAAACAATACGAAATGGACAGACCGTGAAGTAGCAGATGAGGAGCGCATCGATGGCGCTTTGATCTTTGTGGTGAATAACTTTGATAACAACAGATTTCAGGGGAATTTTCAATTGTCGGTTTCTAGACCCGTCTATAATTCAACATATACTTCAACGATCTTCAATTATAAGGATAACGATATCAACTTTGAGTACATTGAAAATGCTCCACTATTTTATAATGCGAACCAATTTGAGAGCAACCTCAATTCATTGATTACATTCTATGTATATACTGTTTTGGGAATCCATGCAGATACCTTTGAACTCAAAGGTGGTCAAGAGTTCCATGAAAAGGCTCAAGATATTGTCAATCTTGCCCAATCATCACGTAACATAGGCTGGAATCCAGGTGATGGAAACGGTCGTGTTTCCAGATACCGATTGAATGCAGATTTACTTTCAGATACCTTCAAGGAATATCGTGAGGTCATGTATGACTATCATTTGAATGGATTGGATCAATTTGCACTAAATGCTAAGGAAACCAAGCAAAATCTTCAAACCTATATCTTGAAATTTGAAGACATGAATCAGCGTAGGCCTAATAGTTTACTACAACGTACCTTTTTTGATGCCAAGTCAGATGAGATAAAGGATATCTACAGTGACGGTCCGGCTGTCAATATTGCAAACCTCAAAGAATCGCTCCAGAAATTGGCGCCCAACCAGAATACAAAATGGCGTACGATTAAAGTATAATCACTTTGTTCAAGGAACCCATTTTCACTAGATTTAGGCAACCGTTGAGGTTGCCTTTTTAATTTTTTAAACTGCTGTTTTTTAATTGCTTAAAGAAATCCACATACAAAATTACGCGTTGATTGATCAGCTAGATCTCGAGATGAGTCGTGGACTTACCATGATCACTGGAGAAACCGGTGCTGGTAAATCCATAATTTTGGGAGCTTTAGGATTGGTGACTGGTAAACGTGCCGATTTATCTGCGATAAGAGATACTTCTACAAAGTGTGTGGTTGAGGTTCACTTTGATATTTCGCGATTGGGCTTGAAAGATTTCTTTGTTAAGGAAGACTTGGATTATCAAGATATCACCATCATAAGACGAGAAATCCTGCCATCAGGTAAGAGTCGTTCTTTTGTAAATGATACACCGGTAACATTGAATGTTGTGAGTACAATTGGCTCACAATTAATCGATATTCATTCCCAACATCAAACACTACAATTGGCAACAGACCAATTCCAGATGGAGACGATGAATGCCTTTGTTAATGAACAAACGAAAAAAAGCGATCGTTCTGGAAACGTGGTTCTACAGAATTATCAAAACCAACTCAAAGAATATAAGGCACTCACTAAACAGCTCACTTCCCTGCGCGACAATCAAGCCGAACTCTCTAGAGAGTTGGATTACAACACCTTTTTGCTAAATGAACTGGAAGAAGCTCAAATAGACGGGCTCAATCAGGAAGAATTAGAGCAAGAAAACGAGCAACTTAGTAATGTAGAGCAAATAACGGAAGCTCTAAGCATGTTGGAACACAAGATAAGTGAAGAAGATAATGGCATCCTAGACGAATTGAGAGAGGTGAACACCCAACTAAAATCCATCAAAGGTTTCTCACCTAAATATCAAGAATTGAACGAACGACTGACTTCAGTATTGGTAGAGTTGGAAGATATGTCCACAGAAGCGGAATCGTTGAAAGATCAAGTAGAACTAGATCCAGAACGTTTGGAGTTTATCAATACAAAACTGGCACAGCTGGATAATTTGTATCGCAAGCATCAATTGGATAGTGTTGAAGACCTAATCAAATTGAGAGATGATCTCGCAGATAAAGTACTGTCCTCTCAAAACATTGACGGTAAGATTAAAAACATGGAGTCGCAAATAGCTTCCAAAACCAAAGAGCTTGATCAATTAGCAAAAGAGCTACACGACTTGAGAGCAAATCATAAAACGGAATTAGAAGAACAGATTGCCGAAACGGTAAGATCGCTGGGAATGAAAGATGCCCAATTTGAAGTCCGTTTATTGCCTACAGAAACATTTAATAATAATGGTAAGGATCAAGTGGAATTTGCCTTCACGGCAAACCGCGGTACTCCGTTGCTGGCATTGGATAAAGCAGCTTCAGGTGGAGAACTTTCACGATTGATGCTATCCATAAAAGCATTGCTCTCGCGATGCAAGCAAATGCCTACCATCATTTTTGACGAGATTGACACCGGTGTTAGTGGTTCGATTGCAGAGAAGATGGCCATCATCATGAAACAAATGGCAACAGCCATGCAGGTGATTACCATCACGCACCTACCGCAAATTGCCAGTGCTGGAGATGATCATTTGATCGTTAGAAAAAGAAATCAAGAAGACCGCACCGTTTCGGTAATCGAGAGACTCAGTGAAAGCGCTAGAGTAGAAGAGATTGCGCAGATGTTGAGTGGCGGCAGCATATCAGATGCGGCACGTGAAAATGCACGCATCTTACTTCAATAGATAATTTTATATTTGTCCTATATAATCAACTTATGGCTTACAACTTACTTAAAGGAAAACGCGGAATTATTTTTGGCGCACTGGATGAAAACTCCATCGCTTGGAAAACAGCAAAACTAGCTCATGATGAAGGTGCGACCTTCGTTTTGACAAATGCTCCAGTAGCAATGCGCATGGGAGAAATCAACAAACTTGCTGAAGAAACAGGAAGCGAGATCATCCCAGCAGATGCTACAAGTATTGAAGATCTTGAAAACCTAGTCACAAAATCTGTTGAGATTCTTGGTGGGAAATTAGACTTCGTTCTGCACTCCATTGGTATGTCTGTCAATGTTAGAAAAGGCAAGCACTATACAGATCAGAACTATACCTGGACTGAAAAAGGATGGGACGTGAGTGCTGTTTCTTTTCATAAAGTGATGCAGACGTTGCACAAGAATGATGCGATGAATGAATGGGGCAGCATTGTTGCGTTGACCTACATGGCAGCACAACGCACGTTTCCAGACTATAATGATATGGCAGATAATAAGGCCTATTTGGAAAGTATTGCACGCAGCTTTGGATACTTCTTCGGGAAGGATAAAAAAGTACGTGTGAATACTATTTCACAATCACCAACTCCTACAACTGCAGGAAGCGGTGTCAAAGGATTTGAAGGATTCTTGAGCTATGCAGAAAAGATGAGTCCGCTGGGTAATGCTACGGCTCAAGACTGTGCAGAATACACGATGACTTTATTTTCAGACTATACTAAAAAAGTCACCATGCAAAATCTATTTCACGATGGTGGTTTCTCAAACACCGGCGTGAGTCAAGAAGTGATCGAGAAATTCTAGTACATCGATTGAATATTAATAAATCAAAGGCTGTTTCACACAGCCTTTTTTAATTCTATGGAAGAGCTGCGTTTTTCTTTTATCGTTCCCGTTTTCAATAGACCTGCAGAGTTAGAAAAACTGTTGCAAAGTTTCAGTCGTGTACAATTCCCGCGTGAATTTGAAGTCGTTGTGATAGAGGATGGCTCCACCTTAAAGAGCGATGTTGTTTGTTCTCGCTTTCGCGAAAGCGTAAACATTACATATCTAAGTAAACAAAATACGGGCCCAGGAGATAGCCGTAATTATGGCATGCAACGAGCCAGCGGAAACTATTTTATTATCCTGGATAGCGATTGTATCGTACCAGCAGATCTTCTGGAAAAAGTCCACCGACATCTAAAAAACAATTTCGTTGATTGTTATGGAGGTCCAGATGCGGCGCACGAGAGTTTTACTAATCTTCAAAAAGCCATTAATTATTCCATGACATCTACATTAACCACAGGCGGTATACGTGGTGGTGGTGAGATGGCTGGTAAATTCCAACCACGAAGTTTTAATATGGGATTGAGCAAAAAGGCTTTTGAGACTACGGGCGGTTTTAGTACAATTCATCCTGGTGAAGATCCTGATCTCACATTGCGACTATGGGAATTAGGCTTCCAGACGGCGCTGTTTAGCAACGCGTTTGTGTACCATGAACGTCGTATCTCATGGAGTTTGTTTTATAAACAGGTAAATAAATTTGGAAAGGTACGTGTCATTTTAAATAAGTGGCATCCTACCAGCAAGAAGATCACTTATTGGCTGCCTTCGCTTTTTGTACTTTATATGTTCTTTTCCTTTACATGTGCTTTGTTTGGTAATTCGATTTTTATGGTTCCGCTGCTTGTATATGTGCTTTTGATTTTTTCTTTTTCAACTTTGAAAAACGGATTTATAGTTGGGTGCATGAGCATTGCAGCCATGTTGATTCAGTTTACGGGATATGGTTTAGGATTTTTAAATAGTTATATTCAAATTGGCATTTTGAAAAAAGAGGAACGTGATGCCTTTCCCAATTTATTTTTTAAATAATGGCTAGATCTAATTACCGTACTTTCTTGTTATTTATTGCATTTACAATTGCCGCTGCGGTACTGTGGTTCTTGTTTAGATACAATAACACTTATGAAGAATATACAGATGTATCCATTGAATGGAGCAATGTTCCAGTAGATGTGGAGCTGGCAGATTCTTCCAGGGAAGTGAAAGTCCCAATTAAAATTAGATCGAGCGGTTTTAGATTACTATGGTTACACTATGAAGATTTGAAAGTGCCTCTAGATTTTAAAACTATGGTTAATACGAATAGTAATGCTTTAGTTTTTAATCCAGAATCTGCTCGAACAGCAATAGATAGAGCGATGGGTGATGGTATAGATATCCTAGAAATTGAAGCAAACCCAATAACATTAGAGTATCAACGATTTGATTCTAAAATTGTTCCAATTGAAAAGAATTTTAAAGTTGATTTTACGGGAAGCTATAAAGAGCTTGGAACCAGTAGTTTTGATGTTGACCAGGTTAAAATCACTGGAAATAATGCGATCATTAAAGAATTAGAAGCTCTTGCTATTGATATGGATGATGTTACTGTAAGCGATAGTATTGTTTCCTTAGAGGTAGATTTAAATGCTCTTTACCCCAATCTAAAAATTGAACCCAATAAAGTTACTTATACGGTCAGAGCAGCTGAAATGACTGAAGGAAGTTTTAAAATCCCTGTCACCATAAAAAATAGGCCTATAGATGGAACTGTAAAAATCATCCCTGATATGGTGACGGTTGTGTTTATTAGCAAGCTAGTAGATTACGACAGTATCAATAAAAATGATTTTAAAGTATCTGTAGATATTTCTGAAATAGACAATGGTGAGGCTACCGTAGTTCCTATTCTTGAATATGATAATGAAAAAATTAATACAGCAAGAGTACAACCTCAATTTGTACAAATTCTAGTCATTCAATGAGAGTGATTGGTCTTACCGGCGGTATAGGTAGTGGTAAAAGTACCGTAGCGCGCGCTTTTCAAAAGTTAGGAGTGCCTGTTTATATTGCCGATGAAGCCTCAAAAAGAATTCTTTCAGAACATCCCAATGCCATTAGCCAAGTGACTTCATTGCTTGGAGAGTCTGCCTATGTTTTAAATGAAGATCAGCATAAAGTGCCTAACAGAAAATGGATTGCTTCTAAGGTGTTTACAGATAAAAAGTTATTGGTTGATCTTAACGGCATTTTGCATCCCTTAGTTAGAGAGGATTTACAAAAGTGGCTTGTTGAAAACCAAGCTCACGACTACATTATTTATGAGGCAGCCATTTTATTTGAAAGTGGAGGCGATGAGCTCTGTGATAAAGTACTTGTTGTATGGTCAAAAGAAGAGGAAAGAATTGCTAGAGTAGTTGAGAGAGATCAGGTTACAGAGTCAGAAGTAAGGCAACGGCTACAAAATCAATGGAATGATGATCAGCGTTTGAGTAAAGCAGATTTCATAATAATTAATGATGATATTCAATTAATTGAGCAGTTTGTAAAAAATATACAAGAAATTATGTTAAAATAAGATGGTTTTATTCATTTTAAGCTAAGTTAATATTGGGTTAAACCGTATTTAACAGTTTTTCTAAATGTTAAATTTGCAGGGTGCAGAAAAAGTTACTCTACATTCTCATAAGCTTAATGAGTTTGTCCCTAATCGGAATTATAGTTGTTCAAATCTATTGGATCACGAATAGTATCCAGTACAATGATGAGCAATTTTCATTTTTGGTTAAACAGACTATGGTGGCTGTAGCAACTGATTTGGAAAATCGTGAGATTGCCAATTACCAAATCGCAAAGCAAGCTTTAAAGGATACTTTAGGTGGCGATATCAATGATGCACAGCTCAGACAAATTATGCTGGCTCAGCAAAGTAAAGCACTACTTGAAAACTCTAGACTTAATAATAATCCGTTAAGTGATGATTATAAGATAGATCCTCAGCTTACTGATATTGATTTAGATAGCATTACTTTCAGGAGGCTATTTGATAACAAATATGGTCTTATAGAGCCCAACAGAAGTACGAACACTTTTGAAAACAGTCAATTCAAATACTCCGAATTCGACAATTTTGCTAGAAAAGTTACTGGTGAGAGAGCAAGTGAATATTATAGTATACTTCCCATACCGCAGCGCGTCACTACAGAAGAAGTTTCTAGGCTCATTGCAGAAGAACTTGAAAAAATGCAAATCGAATCAAAATTTGAGTTTGCGATCTATCAAGATGGTTTTGCGACAAGAGTACAATCAGAGAACTTTGAATTTTTACCGGAAGGAACATGGGACTATCCAATCTTCAGAACTTCAAATGATAGCGTGGAACCATATTATTTGTATTTGAGTCTTCCAGGCCGCAAGAAGTTCATCTTGTCATCAATTATGGGTATGGCTTTATTGTCTCTCATATTCACAACAGTTATTGTTGTAGCTTATTCCAGTGCGGTGAGTCAGATATTCAAACAGCGACAGATTTCACAAATCAAGACTGATTTTATCAATAACATGACCCATGAGTTTAAAACTCCTATCGCAACCATAAACCTGGCATTAGACTCTTTAAAACATCCAAAAATAGCCTCTGACCCAGAAAAGGTTAAGAATTATCTTAGAATGATACGCGAGGAAAATAAGCGTATGCATGGACAAGTAGAAAATGTTCTGCAAATTTCGAAATTGGATAAAAATGATTTGAATATAGAAAAGGAGCGCATCGATATGAATTTGCTCATCGATGAAAGTATTTCTCATGTTCAATTACTACTTGAAGAGAAAAACGGAACCGTTAAAACGCATTTAGGAGCTCTAAGAACGGTGGTTTTAGGAAACGATAGCCATATGACTAATGTACTAGTCAACATATTAGAGAATGCCATCAAATACACTGAAACATCGCCAGTAATCGATGTTTATACAGAGAATGTCAAAAATAAAATTGTCATAAAAATACGTGATCAAGGTATTGGTATGGCAAAGTCAGCCCAACGTAAAGTGTTCCAGAAGTTTTTTAGGGAACATACTGGTGACATTCACAATGTGAAAGGTCATGGATTAGGACTGGCGTATTCCAAAAGAATTTTGGAAGATCACAACGGAGAAATTTATGTGCAAAGTGTTAAAGGAAAAGGAAGTACCTTTTCTATTCACTTGCCACTTATAGTTTGAACAATCAATTAAATTAATATTTATGGAAACTGAAAACAAAAAAATCCTACTAGTAGAGGATGATCCCAACTTTGGAACTGTATTAAAAGACTATCTAATCATGAATGACTTTGATGTCGTTCATGCTAAAAATGGTATGGAAGGTTTTGAAAAGTTCAAGAAAGATAATTATGACCTTTGTATTCTAGACGTAATGATGCCTTACAAGGATGGATTTACCCTAGCTAAAGAAATTCGTGAGAAAAATGAAGATGTGCCAATCGTATTCCTTACCGCAAAGGCAATGAAGGAAGATGTGCTGCGAGGTTATAAAGTTGGTGCAGATGATTACCTAAACAAGCCATTCGATAGTGAAGTACTATTAATGAAGGTTAAAGCAATCATCCAACGTAAAGGTCAAGACAGCATCGCTGATTCTAAAGAATTTGAATTCCAAATTGGTAATTTCCACTTGAATTCTAAACTTAGATTCTTATCCTACAATGACCAGGAGCCTATAAAACTATCTCCTAAAGAGAATGAGTTACTTAGATTGCTTGCGCTTCACTTGAATGATTTGATGCCTAGAGAGCTTGCATTGACTAAGATCTGGAGAGATGATAACTATTTCACTTCAAGGTCTATGGACGTTTATATCGCAAAGTTGCGTAAGTACCTTAAGCCAGACGATAATGTAGAAATCGTGAATATTCACGGTGAAGGTTTCCGTTTACTTGTTAAGGATCAAGTAGATTACTAGAAATTACCTAAGAGTCCATAAATAATTCTTCAACACGCCGCACAATCTCTGTGTGGCTTGTGTTGTAGGAAAACCAATTTACATCAGGATCTTTCCTGTACCAGGTTAATTGCCTTTTTGCAAACCTTCTGGAATTTCTTTTTATAAGTCGTACGGCCTCTTCCAAATCATATTTTCCTTCTAGATAAGGAAACAATTCTTGATAGCCTACTGTTTTTAGTGGCGTTAAATGTTGATAGGTCAATAATTTTTTGGCTTCATCCAACAGACCATTTTTCATCATGAGATCAACACGTTGATTGATTCTTTCGTAAAGTACGGGACGTGGTGCTTCTAATCCAACCTTGATGACCTCAAAATTTCGGGTTTTCTTTTTCTTTCCTAAAAAACTGGAATAGGTTTTACCGCTGGCTCTATATACACTCAGCGCTCGTATGACACGCCTAGAATTTTCTAGATCTGCTTTTGTTGCATATTCAGGATCAACTTTTTGTAATTGTTCTACTAATTTTTTTAATCCTTTTTGCTCAAATTCCTCATTCAAGGAATCCAATATTTCTACTGGTACCTCTGGGAATTCATCAAGTCCTTGTGTGATTGATTTTTCATAAAGAGCGCTACCGCCTACCATGATGATAACATCATTAGTCTCAAATAAATCTTCCAAAAGCGATATAGCATCTCTTTCAAAGTCACCTACAGAATAATCATCATGAATACTCAGATTTTGAATAAAGTGATGAGGTGCAGCTTCTAATTCTTCAGGCTCTGGAACGGCCGTACCTACCGCCATTTCTTTGAAAAACTGTCTTGAATCGCAGGAAACGATGTGAGTTTTGTACGCTTTCGCGAAAGCGATACTCAAAGCAGTCTTACCAACAGCAGTAGGCCCAACAATTGTTATAAGCTTCTTGCTAATCATCTAGAGAATAGCCGCATTTATGGCAATAGATCGCGCTGTCCTGATGTTTTTTGGCAAGGCAATTCTGGCAAACTTGAGTGTTTACGTGCCTGTAATTTGGATCTGTTTCTGGTAATGTTTCTGGTGGTGTAGGCGGTTTTTCATTGCCACCAGTCGAGTACTCTGCACTGACAATTCCTGTGGGAACCGCGATAATTCCGTAACCCATAATCATGATAATGGTTGCGAGGAATTGACCCAACGGCGTTACCGGTGCGATATCACCAAAACCAACGGTTGTCAGAGTCACTATACACCAATAAATGGAAACGGGAATGCTTACAAAACCACTGTCAGCACCTTCTACAAGATACATGAGTGTTCCCATGATGATGGAAATTACAATTACCGCAAAAAGGAAAACAAGGATTTTAGGTAAACTAGACCGGATGGCTCTAGATAATTTGTCTGCTTCACCTATAAATCTGGTGATTTTTAAAATTCTGAATACCCGCAACAGTCGTAAAGAGCGCACTGCAAGTAACGCATTGTAACCGCCAGGTAGTAAGAAAGTCAAATAAAGAGGTATGGTAGACAGGAAATCAATAATCCCATAAAAACTAAAAATATACTTTGTGGGTTTATTGATAGAAATAATGCGCAGCACATATTCAATGGTAAAGAATATGGTGATGCACCATTCTGCCATGATGAACTCTTCTGCATATCTAGAACCTAATGCAGGAACGCTCTCCAGCAAAACCAGTATAACACTGAAGATGATGACTACAAGCAGAATAATATCAAAAAGCTTACCTGATGGCGTGTCTGCCTCATAGATTACTTCATGAAGCTTTCTTCTCCAGTTACTTGTTGCTTTAACAGAGCTTTTAGGCATCTTTAGTGCTTGACGTATTTATCTGGACGTGACTCGTGCATGATATCATAAACACGGTCAAAAATATCGTCAGTGCTAGGTTTTGAGAAATAGTCGCCGTCTGTTCCATAAGCTGGACGATGCTCTTTTGCAGTTAGGCATTGAGGTTTGCTGTCCAGATATTGCCATGCATCTTGCCTGCTAATGACCTCATTTAATATATAAGCACTGGCACCGCCGGGAACATCTTCATCCACAACAAGTAACCTGTTGGTTTTTTGAAGACTCGTGAAAATCTCGTTGTCCATATCAAATGGTAATAATGATTGGGCATCGATGACCTCAATATCAATATCTGCTGTTTGTAAAAGTTCAGCGGCATCCATGACCAGTCTCAATGTGGAGCCGTATGAAACGACCGTCATATCTTTACCTTCTTTGAGAAGTTCAACTTTACCTATAGGTGTTTTGAATTCTCCTAAATTTTGTGGCATCTTCTCTTTGAGGCGATATCCATTAAGACATTCCACGACTAGTGCTGGTTCGTCTGCTTCCATCAACGTATTGTAGAATCCAGCAGCCTGTGTCATATTTCTAGGAACGAGAACATAAATCCCGCGTACTAGATTAATGATTCCACCCATGGGTGAACCACTATGCCAAATTCCTTCCAATCTGTGGCCACGAGTACGAATGATCAATGGAGCTTTCTGTTTCCCAGCGGTACGGTATTGTACGGTGGCGAGGTCGTCACTCATTAGCTGAATACAGTAGAGTAGGTAGTCAAGATATTGAATCTCTGCAATGGGACGCAAACCACGCATGGCCATTCCAATTCCTTGACCTAGAATGGTTGCCTCACGTATACCTGTATCTGATACTCTTAGGGCTCCATATTTTTCCTGCATGCCTTCCAATCCTTGATTTACATCACCAATGGCGCCTGCATCTTCTCCAAAAATGAGCATTTTAGGAAATTTCGTAAATAAGGCATCAAAGTTATCTCGCATGATCAAACGTGCATCAACCATTTCTGCATCTTCGGCATAAGTAGGTGCTACCGCTTCAATGTTGAAAACCGACCATTGAGATTCACTGTAAAGTTTACTACCGTAATTATGATGTTGTTCCTTCAAATAATCTTTAAGCCACTGTTTTGCTTTGATCAGACTTTCATTATTTTCTTTGAGAGTCATTCTTAACACGCTGCGGACACCTTCCAGAAGCTCTTTGCTCATAAGATCTTTCTGACTTTCTAGATCTGCAATGACTGGATCAATAAAATTTTTGTTGGGTGAAGCATTTGAGATCGCCTCGAGTACCGGCATAATCTCTTTACGTTTGCTGGCTATAGGTCGTAGGTAAGCATCCCAAGCTGCTTTTTTACCTTCACGTACTTGTTTTTTAATCTCTTTTTCAATGACCGTCAAATCCTCATCTGTAGCGATTTCATTTTCTACGATCCAATTTCTAAATTGCTTATTACAATCATGCTCGCGTTCCCAGCTTAGTCGTTCTTCATTTTTGTATCGTTCATGGGAACCACTGGTAGAATGCCCTTGCGGTTGGGTCAATTCCTGCACATGAATCATAATAGGAACATGCTGTTCTCTAGCAATAGCACCTGCTTTTTCATAGGTGGCTACTAGCTCTGGGTAATTCCATCCTTTTACTTCAAAAAGATCGTATCCTTTATCATTCTCATCACGCTGGAAACCAGCTTGTATCTTACTAATGTTTTCTTTGGTAGTTTGATGCTTTGCATGGACACTAATTCCATATTCATCATCCCATACGCTAATTACCATGGGAACCTGTAAAACTCCTGCAGCATTGAATGTTTCCCAGAAGTGTCCTTCACTAGTACTAGCGTTTCCTATAGTTCCCCATGCAACCTCATTACCATGATTAGAGAAAGGATTGTCTTCAGGAATAACATTTGTATTTCTAAAAACTTTAGAAGCTTGAGCAAGCCCTAATAATCTAGGCATTTGCGCTGCGGTAGGCGAGATGTCTGCACTAGAATTTTTTTGATTTTTAAGAACTTTCCACGAGCCATCTTCATTCAGGCTGTGTGTAGTAAAGTGACCACCCATTTGGCGGCCAGCACTCATAGGCTCTTGTTTAATATCTGTGTTGGCATACAACCCAGCAAAAAACTGCTGAATAGTCAATTCACCTATCGCCATCATAAATGTCTGATCGCGATAATAACCACTGCGCCAGTCTCCTTTTTTGAACGCTCTTGCCCAAGCAAGTTGCGGCAACTCTTTCCCATCTCCAAATATCCCGAACTTTGCTTTTCCAGTCAAAACCTCGCGACGTCCCAAAAGACTACACTCACGACTAGTAACCGCTATGCGATAGTCCTTTATAATTTCATTATTAAAATCGTCTTTTAGGAGCCCTTGTTCCGTAGATTCTTCTATTTGCATGTGTGGAAAATGGTTTATCCTCAAAGATAGCAAAACCCAATGCCAGTTACAATAAAACTAATACCAGCGGCGGTTGAAAAGATTGATAAATGTATTGATGTCCAGCGTGACTATAAATCGGATTTTTTGATCATAGTTTTCTTGAGCTATTTCCCAACCATTATTGCTGTAGACTGGAAAGTAGAGTTCAAAATAATCCTGTAAAAGATTGACTCTGATACCACTATCATAGACAAATTTAGGAGCGACTGTCGTATTCTTTACTAGGCCTACATCTCCATAAGCATAAATGTATTTCCAGATACTGTAGGAAGAATTGAGTGTTGTGATCCAGCGATTAGCAAATGCCGGCTCCAACTGAGATTTAAAACCACCTTCTGCAACGATCAATTGTTGCGAGAAAAGTCCAGAATCCTCAGAACGGCCATAGTAATTGTAATCAAAAAGATAATCTGTTGGACGGTCAAGAGCATAAGAGAAAAAGTTTGAATCTCCTGTGTCGTTGTACAAGAACGTTCCCGCGTAAAATCTAAAATTAAGCTGACGGTTATCCTTGAACAACTTGCGCCATTCTGCACTACCATTCAGTTTTCCGAATTTCCCTGAAATTTCTGCTCCTATACGATACGAGAAAAACCTTTTAAAGTTAGGATCGCTGTGATTCCAATTTATACTAAAAACATTATAATCAGGCTCATTTACGGGATTACTTTCATCTCTATCGCGATTGACCAATATATTTCTAAAACTCAAGTTTTGACGTTTATTGCTGCGCAAATCCTCAGGTCTATAAGAAAGACTTAGGTAGGTAGAAACACGTCTGTACATCAAGTCATCTGCATAGGAATACGTATTTGCTCCTGCGCCATATCGCACTTGATACAGTCGCTCTGACCGGTCTTCCATTGGTCTGCTGTATTGAAATCCTAAAGATCCTATCAGCTTTCTAGAATTGGTTCCATAAGTAGGGTTGATGCCGTATTTAAACGGTTTTGGCAACAAGTTTCCATTGTAAAACCGGGTGCCTATGCTCACGCCATCATAAAGATTGTAACCTAAATCAGGTATCAGAAATACTTCAGTTTTGGTAGGATCTTCAACGTCTTTGAAAAGTTTCAAACTCAATGGCCTGCTCAAACTAGGAAATGATTTGAGGGTTCTATAATTGTCACGTTGTGAGAACTCAGGAATGAGCTGTTCATAGTTGAGAGCTATACGGTTAGCACGCTTTCGCGAAAGCGTAACAACAGTATCTCTAGCAAATGCTGGCAACCACGTGGTGCTCACGATGCTATCATTATCTAGCGCATACAATGGTACAGGCAACATTCTACCTGATTTATTTTTAAGCTTCACCACAACAGAATCTTCGCTTTTCTTTATGGATCGAATCTTCCAATCCATACGCACGTGGGATTGTATATAGTCTTCAAAAAACCAATCTGTTTCCTTATTAGTATAGGAATTGAGAATGCGTCTAAAATCGTTGGTGGATGCCTTTGAGTAATTATTGGTTTGATAAAGCTTTTTAATAGTCTTTTCCAGAGCATCATCCTGCAGGTAATTGTCCAGATATAATAGGCCTACTCCAGCTTTGTATGGAATTCCCAACTCCTGATTGTATTTAACGAGACTATCTGCTGGTGTGGTCATGGCCTGATCTAAATTGAGACGAGAGGTATTCAAAAAGAGCAATGCATATCGATCATTAAAACCCAGTTTTGCAGCGTTGAAGCTGCGCAATCCCCAAATGTTACTGAATTTACCACCTATCTTCAAGTCTGGATAATTGCGCTCTTGATAATCCATCATGGTGTAAACTGCAATAGAGCTAGTGATCCAATAGTCGTCACGTGGGTTGGTTTTCAATCCTTCTTCCAGCCACTTGCGCGTCATAGCCTTCAACATTCTTACTTCATAAGTAAAACCAGCAGGAAACGGATTTATAAAATCGGGAAGCGAGCTAAGTCCAAAAACAGGACTTTCCTTATAATAACGATCTGAGATAAGTAGCTCTTCATGCGGATAAGGCCCTAGCTTTTCAGTCAAAAATTTTGAGATCTTGTTGAGAAGAAGTTGCTTCATTTCTGGAGCGAGATCTTCTTCCATAATATCTGTGGTGATCAACAAACTGTCCGCTTGAAAAGTTTTGAATTGATCTTTTGCTTTGCGTAAATACAGATCTGCCTGAGCGTAATTTTCACCTTCAAAAAGGTAGCTATTTCTTGCATCAGTAGGTGCAACTAAAGTCTGCGGAATGTTGCTTGTAGCGAAAAGATTGGAAGGAGTATGTAATGAGATGGTAAAGTCCATAGAACTACCAAAGAAGTCATCCAGATCCTTATGAGAATAATATTCCCATTCACCATCAATAAAATTGGCTGGATGTAAATACCAATACTTTAGATTGTATTCACCATTACTCGTCTTACCGTAGTTTGTGAAATCATCTTCTGGGATCTTTACCGTGTAGGCAACTTCAAAGCTTTTGGTTTGCCCTGGCTGCAAAGGCGTTTCCAGTATTATTTCTACAATATCTTGCTGTTCTGGCAACCTTTGAAATTTGTAATCTCCTCTAGCAGAATTATCATTTAAAACCGTGCGGCCGCGATCTTCATCTTTGGCAAACTGGAATCTATTTTTAAAATCCTCTGCAAAACGATTTGCCAACGCCGTTTCTTTTGAGCTAAAAGAATTTGCCCAATCCAACAATACGATACGATCCCAAGCGCTGTCAGAATCATTTGTAATCGTTAGCGTCTGCTCAATTTCCAGCTGATCTGTGGTTGGATCGAGATAAGCATTGATCTTCGTTTGCTTTTGACAAAACGACATCAACGGAATTAATAAAAAAAGTAATCTCAAAGGTTTCAAATAGAAATGTTTAGGGCAAAACGATTAAGATAGTTGGGTAAAATGCGATTGAGAGAGTTAGTTTGGGACTCATCATTGGATCAAATACTGATCCAAAATTAGAAGTTAGGACTCAGTGAATATTTCTTGTAGAAATCATTTATGATTTTCACGGCTTCTTCACTAGTATCAACAACGTGCAATAGGTCAATATCTTCTGGACTAATGGTAAAGAATTTTTTATCTAGGGTTCCCTTGATCCAGTCCATGAGACCTTCCCAAAATTCAGATCCCATTAGGATTATAGGGAAACGGCCTATTTTTTTAGTCTGTATTAAAGTAATAGCCTCAAATAACTCATCAAGCGTTCCAAAGCCTCCAGGCATAACTACAAAACCTTGGGAATATTTTACAAACATCACCTTGCGTGCAAAGAAATAGTCAAAGTCAAGACTTTTATCACTATCGATATATGGATTGTCGTGTTGTTCAAACGGCAATGCAATATTCAAACCTACAGATGTACCACCAGCTAGATGTGCACCTTTGTTTCCGGCTTCCATGATTCCAGGTCCACCACCAGTGATGACTCCATAACCATTTTCCACGATTTTTTCTGCAACCTCTGTGGCTAGTTGGTAATATTTATTGTCAGGTTTTAACCTGGCGCTTCCAAAAATGGATACACATGGACCTATGCGGCTCATGCGTTCAAATCCCATTACAAATTCAGAAAGTATTTTAAAGGTGGCCCAACTGTCATTGGTTTTCAAATCATTCCATCCTTTTTCTCTTATTTCTTTTCTCATGTGCTTACTTCAATTCTTTCTTTAAAAATCTGGCCGTATGGCTTGTTTTGTTTTTAGCGACTTGCTCAGGAGTTCCTGTTGCGATAACCTCGCCACCGCCGCGACCACCTTCTAGTCCTATATCTATAATATGATCTGCAATTTTAATGACATCCATGTTATGTTCAATGACAAGAACGGTATTTCCCTTTTCAACTAATTTGTTGAGGACTTGTAATAATACTCTAATATCTTCAAAATGCAAGCCTGTTGTAGGTTCATCTAGAATGTAAAAGGTATTTCCTGTATCGCGTTTTGATAGTTCCGTAGCTAGTTTGATGCGTTGTGCTTCACCACCAGATAAAGTTGTAGACTGCTGTCCTAGGGTAATGTAACCCAATCCAACGTCTTTTATTGTCTTCAATTTGCGATAGATTTTTGGTATAGGTTCAAAGAAATCTGTCGCTTCATTGATGGTCATGTTCAATACGTCACTGATCGATTTACCCTTATATCGTATTTCTAGCGTTTCACGATTGAATCGTTTCCCTTGACAAGTCTCGCAAGTCACATATACATCTGGCAGAAAGTTCATTTCAATCACTCGCAAACCGCCACCTTTGCAAGTTTCACAACGTCCACCTACCACATTAAAGCTAAAACGTCCAGGCTTGTAACCACGTATAAGTGCTTCTGGAGTTTTTGCGAAAAGGGATCTTACCTCGTCAAAAGTTTTAGTATAGGTCGCTGGATTTGAACGCGGTGTTCTACCTATAGGACTTTGATTAATATCGATAACTTTATCACAGTGATCCAAACCTTTAATGGATTTGTAGGGCATCGGTTTTTTTACTCCATAGAAAAAGTGAGCATTCATGATAGGGTAGAGCGTCTCGTTTATTAAAGTCGATTTACCACTTCCTGATACACCACTAACCACAATCATTTTACCCAATGGGAAATCAACCGAAATATTCTTCAAGTTGTTACCTGTACATCCTTTCAATGAGATCTTTTTACCGTTTCCTTTACGCCGCTTCTCAGGAATTTCAATCTTCATTTTACCGTTGAGGTATTGAGCGGTTACGGTATCGTGTTTGAGTATTTCCGCTGGTGTGCCTTCACTGATGATCTCACCGCCATACTTTCCTGCACGTGGACCTATATCGATGACATGGTCTGCACGTTCAATCATATCCTTATCATGCTCTACCACAATCACAGAATTCCCAACATCGCGCAAGGATTCCAGCGAGTTGATCAATTTCTCGTTATCACGCTGGTGTAATCCAATACTGGGCTCATCGAGGATGTACAATACACCCACAAGCTGCGACCCTATTTGGGTAGCTAGCCGTATGCGTTGCGCCTCGCCACCAGATAGTGATTTAGCACTACGGTTGAGTGACAAATAATCCAAACCAACGTCCAGCAAAAACTGTAAACGTTCTCTGATCTCTTTCAATAATTCTGTGGCTATTTGTTTCTGCTTTCGCGAAAGCGAGCTCTCTAAACCATCAAACCACGCCACCAGCTGCACGATATCCATCATGGCTAGATCTGCAATATTTTTCTCATTGACCTTGAAATAGAGCGATTCCTTTCTCAATCTAGTTCCTTCACAGTTAGGGCAGGTCACCCTATCCATAAACTCTTTTGCCCAGCGCACCAGACTGGTGCTGTCATTATTCTGGTAGGTTTGGTCTATAAAGTTTGCGATCCCTTCAAAATCGATCTTGTAATTGCGTTTCACGCCCAGTTCCTTTGAATCTACATTCAAGGATTCCTTGCCGCCATATAAAATCATCTGGATGGCTGCATCTGGAACCTCGCTCAATGGATCTGTAAGTTTGAAATCAAACTTGGTAGCGATGAGTTCCAGCTGTTTAAAAATCCAATTTTTCTTATTATCTGGATATGGAGCCAGTCCACCTTTTTTGATGCTCAAAGATGTATCTGGAATAATCTTATCTGGATTCACTTGATACAATGTTCCAATTCCATTGCAGGTCTGGCAAGCGCCTTTTGGCGAGTTGAAAGAAAAATTATTGGGTTCTGGTTCTGGGTAAGAAATTCCTGTTGTGGGACACATCAAATTACGCGAGAAGTATCGACCATCCTTGCTTCCTTGAGGAACAATCATGGCAATGTCATTACCGTGATACATTGCTGTCTTGATGGATTCATCCAGACGTTTCACGTCTTCTTCTGAAGTTCCTACCTGTATACGATCTATTACAATTTCTATGTCATGAGTCTTGTAGCGATCGAGCTTCATGCCTTTGGTAATATCCACGATCTCACCATCGACACGAACTTTTACAAAGCCTTGTTTTGCAATTTGCTCAAATAATTCTCGATAATGACCTTTACGAGAGCGAATGACTGGTGCGAGTAGATTGATACGCTCACCATCATAATCATCGATGATCAATTGTCTGATCTGGTCATCACTATAGCTGACCATTTTCTCGCCGGTATTATAGGAATAAGCATCACTAGCACGAGCAAACAAGAGTCTAAGAAAATCGTAGATCTCCGTTATTGTTCCAACGGTACTACGTGGACTTTTAGAAGTGGTTTTTTGCTCAATCGCAATTACCGGAGAAAGCCCATCAATCTTATCGACATCTGGTCTCTCAAGACCACCTAGAAACTGTCGTGCATATGCAGAAAATGTTTCTATGTACCGACGCTGACCTTCCGCATAGATGGTGTCAAAAGCAAGCGAACTTTTTCCAGATCCAGACAGGCCTGTTATAACGACTAGTTTTTCTCTGGGAATGTTAACATCAATATTTTTTAGATTATGTACTCGAGCTCCTTGAACTTCTATAAAATCTTCAGTTTTGGTCATATTTTTCATGCAATTTTGCGAAGTTACCTCATAGGTAATTCAAGTCCTTATAATGTTATATCAAAAAAATTAATAGTTTGATTTTCAAATATTTTCGATTAAAGTCGATAATTGCTTATCACTTAATCGATAATTAATGTAGAAGGTCGTAATATCGCAGTAGTGATAATTCTTACTGGACTGCTTTACGTAGATCCTTTGTAGTTTTATGTTGAACTAATAATTTTGAAGTTACTCTATGAGTAGATTTTACCCAAAAAGCGATCTCAGGACCCTACTTTATGCTGCGCTTAGAATTGGTTTGGGTTTATATCTATTGATCCATGCGGTGATAGGATTGATGGATATGGATAATTTTATGCTCACCGCACTGAGTTATCTAGAAGAAGATTCTTCAATCGCGTTTTTAGCCTATTTGACTCCTATAATTCCGTTTATGGAATTTTTCCTTGCGGTAATGATACTTACTGGTATCTACACTAAGGCCGCGTTGCAATGGGCTACTGGCATAGGGGTTTTCTTCATGTTGATGTTTCACTATCTGGACGACTTTCCTAGCGCATTAGAACACGCCTATACTGTGGTAATCAAACTCACTTTGATAATAGGGATTTACTACAACAAGTTTTCGTTGGATTATTACAACCTATGGAATGTCAAAAAAGAGGTTAAAACTATTGAACAGAAACCTCAGTAATAGGGATTTCAACTCCAAAAACTGTTTTCTTCATCGCCATTGGAAAACCAGCCTCAGTCATCTCCCAATCTTCCCATTTTGCTTCAATACCATCTAGCGGTATGATACTTACCCACATTTTATAGTTTTGAGGTCGATAATTGCTATCAAGTTTCCATACATATACATCTCCAGGCGTCGATCCACCACTTGAATATCTTACCAATAACTTTTCCTGCGCATCTTCTTTAATAATTTCTCGTTCAGTTCCTGGGTCCATAATCTTGTGAGGCGCTACCATCCAGAAGCTATCATTATTGAAATTTTTCAAAGCGTACTCGATGGCATCTTCCAGATCATCGCCAGCTAGGAAAACGCCATTTTTTGTTGCGCTACTATTTTGATTTTGCTGTGTGAGAAGATTTACTTCAATATCATCCCAAGAAACGACAACTCGGTTTTCTTGTGGGAACCAATCATAATGATTCTTATCTCTAAATGCCCATGTGATTTTTTGAGCGTTGAGGTACTCCTCATGGTTGATAGCCTCCAGCATTTTTTCTGCGAGGGCATCAGCTGGTGCTCCAGGTGTTCCTTGAGGTATGTCTTCATTGAAAGCCAATTTTAAACACACCCCAGCTATAACCAAGAGTAGTAAAAATCCCAACAAACATTTGAAGAGCACTTTAATAACTTTTTTCATCCATGTGATTTAATACAACGTCTAAAATAAAAAGGTCTGTCGAGGATTAAATCTCGACAGACCTTTCAATAATCAAGTCGTCAGTTTATTTATCAAACTTATTCTTATAATCCTCAATTGCTTGCTGTACAATCTCCATAGCCTTAGCGCGACCCTGAAACTCTTCAACATCAACCGTTTTCTTTTCCAGTTTTTTATAATCTTCAAAGAAATTGCGCATTTCTTTTTTCCAGAATTCAGGTAGTTCAGAAACGTCGTTGTAATGAGCAACGCTCATATCATTTGCCGCAACTGCAATAATTTTATCATCCATCTCGCCACCATCAATCATCTGCATCACGCCTATAACCTTCGCTTCAACAAGACACATGGGTACGATCTCAATTTGTGAAAGCACTAATATATCAAGCGGATCCTGATCATCGCAGTATGTACGTGGTATGAATCCATAATTGGTAGGGTAGTACATGGAAGAGTAGATCACTCGATCAAGAATTAGCATTCCAGATTCTTTATCCAGCTCGTATTTGGCTCTCGTGTTCTTTGGAATTTCAATAATTCCAGTCACCGTTTCAGGAGCATTTTCACCATAACTCACATCATGCCACGGGTTCATTTTCATAATCATCAATTTTGTAAAAGGCTGCAAATTTAAGGTTTATACGCTTTCGCGAAAGCGAACTCACAACAAAACTAACCACAACCCACAAACCGCAACACTTTAACCTTATCACGGGCGCACCTAAAGACGTGTTAAAACGCCAATTGAGTAAATTTCCTGACCTTTTCACGACTATCTTTAGACTATGACGAGACAAGAACGCAGCGGTTTTAAATTCGAATTTTACAATCCTAAAGAGTTGGATCCTTTTGATAAGCTGTTTGATATTTTTAAAGAGCTAATCACGCATACTTCAGGAGATTTTGATGAGGCTATTGACTGGTTGAGAGAGTTGGATAAAGAATATAAGCTCACGACACCAGAATATACCGTTGATGATTTTATTGAGGATCTCAAGGAACGCGGTTACATACGAGAAGAATTTGATCCCAATGGATCTGGCAATGGAGAGGATAATGAGGATGGCGATGGTGAAGGAAATGGCCCAGGCAAATATTCCATAACAGCAAAAACGGAACAACTTTTACGCAAACATGCACTCAATCAGATTTTTGGGAACATGCGTAAGGGCAATGTGGGTAATCACAAAACCAATAAATTAGGTTCTGGCGATGAGCATACTGGTGACCTGAGAGAATACCGATTTGGCGATGGTCTGGATCGCATTTCCATGACAGAAAGTTTGCGCAACGCACAAATCAATCACGGCATGGATGATTTCTATCTTTCAGAAAGTGATTTGATTGTTGAGGACACACAGTTCAAGGCACAGATGAGTACCGTGCTCATGATCGATATATCGCACTCCATGATTTTGTATGGAGAAGATCGAATCACACCTGCAAAAAAGGTCGCCATGGCGCTGGCCGAGTTGATCACCACGCGCTATCCTAAAGACACGCTGGATATCATTGTTTTCGGTAATGATGCTTGGCCTATTAAAATAGCAGATTTACCTTATTTGAAAGTAGGACCCTACCATACCAATACGGTTGCTGGATTGCAGTTGGCAATGGACATTTTACGGAGAAAAAGAAATACCAACAAGCAAATTTTCATGATCACTGATGGTAAACCCAGTTGCTTGCGATTGAAGGATGGTCGCTATTATAAAAATTCTAATGGTTTGGATGAGTACATTGTAGAGAAGTGCTATACCATGGCTGCACAAGCACGTCGCTTGCACATTCCTATAACGACTTTCATGATAGCTAATGATCCTTATCTACAGCGATTCATTGATGAGTTTACAGAAGCAAATCAAGGAAAAGCATTCTTTACCGGGTTGCAAGGGTTAGGTGAAATGATCTTTCACGATTATGAGGCGAATAGAAGAAAGAGACTGAAGTAGAAATTAAAATAGGAAGGATTGAGAACTTTTGCTCGATGACTCCATTTTCAAAACAACATATGAATACAGAAAATATAAATACATTAGGCGAACTCAAAAAATCTGGATGGAAATCAAAATCCATAAAAGATGAATTAAGAGATAACCTAAAAGCAAATATCAAAAATGGCAAAGACTCCTTCACAGGAATTCATGGTTATGAAAATAGCGTGATTCCAGAATTGGAACGGGCCATTTTATCGAAGCATAATATCAATCTGTTAGGATTGCGTGGACAGGCCAAAACGAGGCTTGCAAGATTGATGACTGGACTGCTGGATGAATACATCCCTTATGTGAGCGACAGCGAGATTCATGATGATCCACTGGCGCCATTGTCTAGAACTGCGATTGAGTTGATCAAAGAGCATGGTGATGATACGCCTATTTCATGGTTGCACCGCGATGACCGTTTTTATGAAAAACTCGCTACGCCAGATGTTACCGTTGCAGATTTGATAGGTGATATCGACCCGATCAAAGCAGCTAATTTGAAATTGAGTTATGCTGACGACCGCGTGATTCACTATGGAATGATTCCGCGGGCAAATCGATGCATTTTTGTTATCAATGAGCTTCCAGATTTACAGGCGCGAATTCAAGTAGCTTTATTCAATATCCTACAAGAAGGTGATATCCAGATTAGAGGGTTCAAATTAAGACTAGCGCTGGATATGCAATTTGTGTTTACTGCAAACCCAGAAGATTATACGAACCGTGGTAGCATCGTGACTCCATTAAAGGATAGAATAGGCTCTCAAATTTTGACTCACTATCCAGAGAACATAGAGATCGCCAAAACTATTACCCAGCAAGAGGCTCGCAACGACGATCGTATTAAAGAAACGGTTTACGTACCAGAACTTGCCAAAGATCTTTTGGAACAAATAAGTTTTTCTGCTCGCGACTCAGAATACGTAGATGAGAAAAGTGGAGTAAGTGCTCGTATGAGTATTACGGCTTATGAAAATTTACTAAGTACTGCAGAGCGTCGATCCCTCATGAATGGTGACGATAAGACTGCTATAAGATTATCTGACTTTGCTGGTGTGATTCCATCTATAACTGGTAAAATCGAATTGGTTTATGAAGGAGAACAAGAAGGAGCAGCCTTTGTGGCAAATGAGCTAATAGGTGATGCTATCAAAACGTTGTTTCCATCCTACTTTCCGGAATTAAAGAAACTTAAAAAACCAGATGAAGAAACTCCTTATGATAAACTCGTAGAGTGGTTCTTTAATAATGATGCACTTGAACTGTTGGATGAATTGAATGATTCTGACTATAAGGCTTTGATTGACCAGGTAACGCCATTAGAGGATTTAGTGCAAAAGCACCAGCCTGAAACCAGCAAGGAAGATCGTTATTTCTTAAAGGAATTTATTCTTTGGGCACTTGTAGAATTTGACAAGTTGAGCAAAAAACGATTTACAGAAGGCTACCAGTTCAACGACTTGTATAGTGACTTCGTAAAAGGGATTTAAAAAATCCAGATCAATTTTAGTAAGGTTGGCGTCCATCAATATTTATATTTGGACACCAACCTTTTTTTATGAAATCAACATTATACCTATTCATCTTATTCATTTCCATTATCTCCTGCAAAACCGAATCTGATATTGTAGAAGAAATCCCTTTAACTAAAGATCAACAGCAAAAGCTAGACATGACCGCAACTAGTATGATCGATGCCATTGCTTCAGATCGACCGCAAGTGGTCATGGATCAGTTTGATCATAAGTCGTTTTCAAAACGTCTTGGTAAAAATTTCTATCAAATGAAGGCTCAGGAACAGTCTGTTGTGATGGGAATCCTCATCAATAGCTTGGGACAAAGTATTTCTGCATTGACTCATGATATAGCAAATCAAGAACTTACGGTAAGACTTCTAGATGTTAGACAAGATGGTCCCGTATCTGTATTAACCCTTGATGTTGTTGACTTATTGAAAGATCAGGTGTTGAATTACTTAGTTCTTTATCTAAAGGAAAATTCAAAAGGTGAATTTGTTCTGGTCAATTTTTATAATGTGTTCGAGGGAAAAAGCTTCGGCCAGTTGGCAAAGAACTTTTTGGAATACGATTGGCAAAGTGATCGCATTATTAGACACTTTCAAGATTCTAGAGGTAACGTTGATAGTGCACTGTATTATGAACACGTTGGTGACTATGACAAGGCCTATGAGCAAATGAATACCATAGGTGATGTGTTCAGGAACTTTGGTCAATATCCTATTTATAGGACAAATCTAGCAGCCCAGGTCAGTGATTCTATATTTCATAAAGAATTGAGAGAGCTGGAAAACATAACGCCTAATGAGCAAAGCAAGAAATTCTATCAATGTTTGCTGCTAACAGATTCTACACAAGTTGAAAAGAAAAATGCATGTTGGGAAGATTTCCAGGAGCTGCTTCTTGAAAGAGAATTGGATTAACCCTTAATTTCAGTGAGTAATTTATCGATAGTACCAGTGTGCTCACCATTAGCAACCATCATTTCTCGTGCCTTGCGACCCGTTGACAACGCATCTTTTGTAGCTCCTAATTTATTTAGATAGCTAGTTTTCAAGAACAGGGTGCCACTGTTTTTCTTAAGTTCAAAAGATCTATTGACCAGATTTAAACCAGCTTGCAAGTCTTTGGTGTCTTCTAGATTATTATAGATCGACCAGGCCAGTTTATTGAGGTTTGCCTCATTATGCCATACAGTCTCAAGGTTCTTTTTAGTGAGTTTTGGGTGTGCACCAGCAACCAAATCATATTTACTAGGAACAGGTTTGTAGGTAAGTGCGTTACCAGTGGGTTTCATTTTTGCATGCTTAGCAAACATGGTTTTGAGTCCAGAATCTCCCATGGCACCCGTATGTTGTCCCAGGATAGTTCCGTTTTTAATGAACATAAATGTTGGAACTCCAGAGATACCAATAATATCGTCCGTAATATTTTGGTCGATGTCCATTTTGTAGATCGTACCTACCGCATCTGGGTCGCTAGCCATCTTTGCAATACCAGGTTTCATCATTTTACAAGGGCCGCACCAGCTAGCTGTAAAGTAGAGTACTTTCATCTCATCATCTGCTTTTATTACTGTATTTGCCATCTCGTCATCCTTGATAAAATCCTGCGCATTTGCAGCAATCATCATAAAAAGTGAACAAAAAGTGATAAGAATATATTTCATAAGTAAGGCATTTGGCTACTTGATATCTAATTTTATACCAAAGTAGTTTTTGGTTGAGTTCGCTTTCGCGAAAGCGTAATCATCAAACCGCTTCACTACAAAAATAGGATGTTACTGCATCATCATAAAGCTATGTCATGAATAACAGAAAAAAACAATTGGAGGCGCTGGATCGACTGCTCACCATCATGGATGAATTGCGCGAAGGCTGTCCATGGGATCGCAAACAGACCTTGCAATCCCTGCGGCATTTGACCATCGAGGAGACCTATGAGTTGGGCGATGCAATACTGGATAACGATATGGAAGAGATTCCCAAGGAGTTGGGTGATTTGTTATTACACATTGTTTTCTATGCAAAAATAGGTTCAGAAACAAATGATTTTGATATCGCTAGTGTGGCTCATGGAATTTGCGACAAATTGGTTTCAAGACATCCACATATCTATGGTGATGTTGAGGTTGCAGATGAAGAAGAAGTAAAGCAGAACTGGGAAGCGCTCAAGCTCAAGGAAGGTAAAAAAAGTGTTTTGGAAGGCGTGCCCACCAGTTTGCCGGCTTTGGTAAAAAGTTCCCGCATTCAAGATAAAGTGGCTGGTGTTGGTTTTGATTGGGAACGACCAGAACAAGTCAAAGAAAAATTGGAAGAAGAACTGGAAGAGTTGCAGGTAGAAATAGACAAAGGGAACAAAGACACCATTGAGGCAGAATTTGGTGATGTTCTATTCTCTCTAGTCAACTACGGAAAGCATCTAGGTGTTAATCCTGAGGACGCACTAGAGCGTACCAATAAAAAATTCATCAAGCGTTTTCAATACCTAGAATCAAAAGCAGCCGATCTAGGTAAAAAATTGAGTGGTATGACTCTAGCAGAAATGGATGTTTTCTGGGATGAAGCTAAAAAGCTGGGATAAAAAAAATGGCGCCCATTGGGCGCCATTTTCTTCTTTTTCATTTCAATTTTTAAATGCTCTTAGTTACTATAAATAACCTGCGCATTTGCAACATCGTTGTCAAAACTATTCATATTTGAATAGTATCTATTGTTGTTGTTGAACATTCTGTTAGGCTTGTCACCTACAATAATATATTCAACTTCCATGTTAGGTGCATTAAGCACAACTTGATCTTGTTTACGTACTGTTTTTCCTTGTAGATCTGTACCGTTATCTTCTAGGGTAGCAATAACAAACAATTTATTATTTGTTGCTCTTACTTCTTTAATGTCTAGATCCTGATCTGTTCCAGCAATTTCTGCTTCTACAGTTAGAGTTCTTTCCATTTTGTCTCCTGGCATGTCTACATCAAGAACTGGTACTTCCACCTCTTCTTCTTCCATTACGACAACTAATTTAGGTACTTCGACCATTTTAGTAGTTGTTGTAACGTCAACATCCATCCAGTCTACATCGTATTCTGGAAGTTCTCCTGCTTCAGCTTCAACATCGACATCTAGTTCTGGCATGTCCCCACCTTCAGTTTTCTTGATATCACAGCTTGTTAGCATTGCAATTAAAGCGAATATGGATAATATTTTAATCTTCATAAGTTTGATTTTTGGTAATTAATATAGTAGTTAATGTTCGGTATTCTTATCTAGATGTCACAATAAATGCGTGAATGACACCAGGTATAAAGAAGATTAGAGTTAAGATTAGGTTAATGATAAAATCTTTCCCAAATCCTTTAGCTAATCCAACACCTAGTGGTGGTATAAGAATGTTTAGAATAATAGTCAGTATGCTCATAGGTTTATTAATTGATTGTACTGCAATTTACTAATAGAGCATGCTTAAGGCCGTTAACTAAACCACAATTAAGTAGGAATTAACTTATTAAAAAACGCTATATACCTGTGAATGAGGATGGTGAAATACCTCTTAATTCATTTTTCACAGAATCTTTAACGTCTAAACCTTCAATGAAATCAGCCATGCTAGCGGCGGTAATCTTTTCATTGGTTCTTGTGAGCTGCTTCAACGCTTCATATGGATTGGGATAAGCCTCGCGTCTTAGAATAGTTTGAACAGCTTCTGCCACTACAGCCCAATTGTTCTCAAGATCTTGTTCAATTTTAGATGGATTGAGTAGGAGTTTACCTAAGCCTTTTGATGTTGCCTTAAAAGCTATAATCGTATGGGCGATAGGTACACCTACATTACGTAATACTGTAGAATCAGTCAGATCACGTTGTAATCTTGAAATAGGAAGTTTTGCCGCTAGGTGTTCAAATACAGCATTGGCTAAACCTAAATTTCCTTCACTATTCTCAAAATCGATGGGATTCACTTTATGCGGCATAGCGCTAGAGCCTATCTCGCCAGCCTTTATTTTTTGTTTGAAATAATCCATGGATATGTAGGTCCATATATCTCGATCCAAATCAATCAAAATCGTATTGATACGCTTCATGGCATCAAACAAAGAGGCCATAAAATCGTAATGCTCAATCTGGGTAGTTGGAAAACTATGTTTCAATCCCAATCTATTTTCTACAAATTCTGACCCAAAGGCTTTCCAGTCGACCTTAGGAAATGCAACGTGATGTGCATTAAAGTTCCCAGTTGCACCACCAAATTTTGCTGCATTGGGAGTACTCTTAAGTGTTGATAATTGCTCCTTTAAGCGAACTACAAACACATTGAATTCTTTACCTAATCGGGTAGGTGAGGCTGGTTGTCCATGAGTACGCGCCAGCATGGGAATATCTTTCCAGTCATTGACTAAACCTTCTAACTGTGAAATAAGCGCCTCCAATTCTGGAATGTAAACTTCTTCCACAGCATCCTTGATAGATAACGGTATCGCCGTATTGTTGATATCCTGTGATGTAAGGCCAAAATGGATGAATTCTTTGTGGGCTTTAAGATCCATCATATCAAATTTTTTCTTCAGAAGATACTCCACAGCTTTGACATCGTGGTTGGTTGTTTTTTCTATAAACTTGATTTCCTTGGCATCATCCTCGCTAAACTTGCGATAAAGATCTTTAAGCAATGATTTAGTTTCTTCCTTGAACGGTTGTAGTTGTGAGATTCCGCTTTCGCTCAAAGCGATAAAATATTCCACCTCAATAAGCACTCTGTATTTGATAAGTGCAGCTTCAGAAAAATAGTTTGCAAGGTTAGCAACCTTAGAATGATAGCGGCCGTCAATGGGAGAAATAGCTTGTAATGACATAGTGGATCTTTAAAGCTTGCAAAAATAAGATTTTAACAGCGATACAGCACCTTGAAAATGATGGTTATGCTTGTTTTTGCCAGCTCAGTTTTGTCAAGATCTCGCGACCACAACTGCGGTAGCCTTTATTTTCTGGATCCATCAACTGGCGTTCAATAAAAGCGGGCAATTGATCTGGTATCAATTCAAACTCATTGCGCATGAGATAAAGGCTCCTAGTAGCATACATAAGGTTTGCAGACCTTCCACCAGCATTGATCATTGCATCAAAAGCGGCTCTCGTCAATTGCTCTTTCATAGGCTGCGTTATGAGCTGCTTGATTTCATGATCGCGTGGGCCATAATAGCATTTGAGCATCTCAAAACCTATTTTAAGCAGGCAGCGCATGCCGCTCAAGTCCACTGGCGTAATGTAAAGTTGGTAGATTTTCTCAATATGCGGATAACAAACTTCTGGAAACAGGCGATAGGCCTGTTCCAGACACCAGCATGCTTTATAAGAAACTCCAGAAGCTGGATGACAGTAATCGATAAGATCTTCAATAGCTCCTCGCTCCACAAATTTAGTCGCTAGGCGCACTCGCGATTCCTTATAGGCATATAAATCGGCTAATTGTTCTTTGAGTATAGGTAGTGCCAATAGAGTTACGTATTAGGTAATGAAACATTAATGATATCACAAGCCTTGCGTACACCTGTGCTTGCATTTTCTTCAATCACGGTTAGATTGCCGTGACTCTCGAGATTAGGTCGTGGATCGACCAGAAAAATAGGAGTGTCGTCTGGAGCATAATGCATGAGTCCTGCTGCTGGATAGACTTGCAACGATGTACCTACAATAATGACAGCATCTGCCTGTGATGTAAGCTCAATGGCTTTTTCCATAGCTGGTACTTCTTCACCAAACCACACGATATGTGGTCGCATTTGGGAACCGTCAGGACAGGAATCCATTGCTGTGATGTCATCTGGCCACTCTATGATGTACTCAGGATTTGAAGTGCTGCGCGCTTTTAGTAATTCACCATGCAAGTGCAAAACATTAGACGATCCGGCACGCTCGTGAAGGTCATCTACATTTTGCGTGATAACGTGAACTTCATAATTGCGTTCCAGTGCGGCTATGCAATAGTGCGCCTCATTGGGTTTTACCGTTTTGAGTTGCGCACGACGCTGGTTATAAAAATCAAGCACCAGCGATGGATTGTTTTCAAATCCTTGAGGTGATGCCACTTCCATCACATCGTGTCCTTCCCACAAACCATCTGCATCCCTAAAGGTTGCAATACCACTTTCTGCACTAACGCCGGCGCCAGATAGAATGATGATTTTTTTCATGATCGGATTTTTATTGCCTCAATTACCACGGGACCGCGACCAGCAATGCTTGTAAAAAAGAGGTAGTTGGTCTCGTGTTCTTCAAAATTAAATATAGTCCTTAATTTTTTTACGCTTTCGCGAAAGTTTCTCGTCACAACAGCATGCGCACCTTTCCCATATTGGCGTTTTATGATCTTAGGCTTATAGTCGTGTACTTCTAAAATCTTAAAACACCTCCCAGGAAATTGGATTAAATCTTCTCGTGTGAATAAATGGGCATCTTGATCAATTTTTGAGACACCATATTGACTGCACACCTCACCAAACGCCTGTGATTTCATAATAGCGGCATTAGGTTCGTATAGATACTTTTTAGGTGAATCAATCACAATATTAGCTGTAGAATCCAGATTGAAATCAAAAACCGGCTGATTTGTAGCCAGATTGACCGCGAACATCTTAGTATTCTCAACGTTCTTTTTCAATATCCAAAGCAATTCCTTTACCTCATTTTTAACCGCTACGATATGGATTTGCGCCACGTGTTCCAACTGTCTCATTCCAGCAGTGATATCGAGCATGGGCGAGGTTTTAATCATAATATATTCACCCTTTTCAAAAAGTAGCTCTTTATGTTTGGTGACATCAGGCTCATAATCGGTTAGCAGGATGGCTTTATTTGTAGCCGCTGTTTTACGGCTGGGATCCAGGTAGATGAGATCAAATTTTAAACCTGCCTCTTTGAGAAATGAAATGCCATCGCCTTGGTGGCTTTCTATGGGAAGCTCTAGTGTTTTAAAATTGTGTGCAGCGATTTCTTGTAGATCAGGGTCGAGTTCTACGTGGATTGTTGTGGAATACGCTTTCGCGAAAGCGATATCATCAATCCCCAAACCACCCGTAAGATCGACCATGGAATCGCCTTGAACAATCTTAGATTTATAGACTGCCGTTTCCCAACTACTCGTTTGCTCTAAATTAACTTTAGGCGGGTAGAAAACATGTTCACAATTGAAAAGCAATGGGAATTTAGCTTGTGCTTTTTGAAGTCCCACAAGCTGCTGCGCCAGCTCTTTATTATCAATTTCAAATGGATGTGAGCGCAATACAAATGCAGCTACATTCTCATGTAAATGCTCCAGTAGATAGGTTCTCACCTGTGGTTGCAGCACAGCGTGATTCATAGACTCTACAGGTTTTGGGTCAGTTTCTTAACGATTTTATACTCGCTCAAAAATTCTTTGGAAATAACCTTGATCGCAGTATAAGTAGGAATAGCAAGTACTAATCCTATAATCCCGAACACTAATCCAGCGATCAAAATGATAATAAAAATCTCTAATGGATGTGATTTGACCGACTTTCCAAAAATCAAAGGCTGGTTCAAGAAATTATCAATAAGTTGAATGATACCATACCCTATCATCACTACGATAAGTTGTGGCAAGATGATATTGGTAAAATTAGCTCCTAGATTGTCACTTATGACAAACGCGCTCATTAAAATGTATCCTATAGCTGGACCCAAGTATGGAATGAGGTTAAGAAGCGCACAGAAAAAGGCAATGATCAGCGCATTTTCAGTTCCTAATGACAATAACAATATACCGTACAATACGAATAGGATAACAATCTGAAAAATCAGGCCGATGAAATAGCGAGAAAGGAGTTGCTTGATTTTAGTAAATGCTCTTAGGAACTGACCTTCATTACCTTTTTTTGAGAAAACGAGTACGCCTTCCAGAAGTAATCTACTGTCTTTAAGTAAAAAGAAAGCTATAAATAGAATGGAGAAAAGCCCGATCATCAAACTTCCCAACGTACCAAAAAAGCCATTCACAAACTGCGGAACGAGATCCATAGTGAGGTTTTCTTTCACGAACTCAAGATTTTGAATACGTTCCAGAACGTTGACGTTTTCAATCCCAAAATAATCACTAATCTGTTGGTTCAAGACCTCTAGATTTTCCCGTACTTCATCAATATCAATTTTGGAAATATTTTCACCTTGTTCTGCAATGACTGGTATGATCAAGAGGATGGCGCCAACAATTATGGAAAACAGAATAATCAGTGTGAGAATAACGGCCAGTGTATTGGGAATCCTTAGCCTATCTCTAAAGAATAAGACAATAGGTCTTCCTACTAGGGATAACACCGCAGCAAATCCTATGTAAAATAGAACTGATTGGATTTCCCAAAGAAACCACGCAAGGATAAACACTCCAGCAATGATGAGAAGTGCTCGTAATAGTCCAAAAGCGATCGCTCGCGAGGTAGCTCTCGTACCCATAAATGATTAATTAGTAAACACGTATTTGACAATGTTGGCACCCATGTCCAGCGCCTTCTGTCTTACTTCTTGCGGGTCATTATGAACTTCTGGACTTTCCCAGCCATCTCCTAAATCGCTTTCAAAAGTAAATAAAAGAACTAATCTATTTTCATGAAATATTCCCATTGCTTGTGGACGATTTCCATCGTGTTCATGAATTTTAGGCAAACCGTTTGGGAAGTTCTTGTAGCTACTGAAAATAGGATGGTTTGCAGAAAGCTCAGTTAATTGCTTATCAGGAAACAAACGGACTAATTCTTTTTCCAGATAAGGCTTCATCCCATAATTGTCATCGATATGAATAAATCCACCGCTTAATAGATAGTTCCTTAGGTTCTCTATTTGTTCCTGACTGAAAACTACATTTCCATGACCAGTCATGTGAATAAAAGGATATTGAAAAATATCGATGCTTTGTGCCTCTACGGTTTTGACATCTTTAGAAAAAGTCGTTCCCAGATTTTTGTTGCAATATTCTACCAGGTTGGGTAACGCTGTTGGATTGGAGTACCAATCGCCGCCGCCATCATATTTAAGTACGGCAACCTCTTGGGCGTTTGATGTTAAACAGGTTAGAATCAATAACGCAATCAGGAAATAGAACCTCATAAAATTGAATTGATAAATTTTGCTACGATTATTTAACATTTTCTTAAAAATAAAGCGAATTATTATTAGTTTTAAATCATAACCAACTTAAACTATCCCTCATGATTTTTAAACCTATGGTAAGAATAACTGTACCCATACTTAGTTTATTATTGGCTTTTAGCATCTTAGCTTTTCAGCATATAGATCATGTAGAACAAAGTAATGAAAAACAAATCCAAAATGGCGTGAACGTCGTGGAATTGTTCACGTCTCAAGGATGTAGCAGCTGTCCACCAGCAGACGCCCTTCTGGCACAGATCAAGGACGATGAAAATGTTATTGCCTTATCTTATCATGTCGATTATTGGAATTATCTAGGTTGGAAAGATCCATATTCTGATAAGGCTTATTCTGCTTATCAGCGCAGTTATGCTAAAGAACTCAATTCTGGAGTATACACACCTCAAATGGTCGTGAACGGATCAAAGGAATTTGTGGGATCGCGGGAAAGTACTTTGAAGAGTTCAATCAATAAAAAATCAATGGTCACTGCATTGAACGCACCCGTTATAGTTAAGGGAAGTAAATCTATTGATTTTACCTACTCGATGGATGGAGCAAAAAAATATGACAAAGCCTATGCTTTATTGCTGATTGATGATGAAACTACCGCTGTCGCGAAAGGTGAGAACGCTCGTAAGAAGTTGAGAAATACCAACGTTGTGATTCAGCGAGTGGAGCTCGATAAAAAGGCGTCAAATGGAAAACAATCATTCAAGGTAGACGTCAATAATAAAACCAATTATAAAGTGGCGATTATTGCTCAGGATAAAGATCTTGCGGTTGTTGCTGCAGGAATTTCTACTCTTGAATAATAGCATTGAATAGACTGGCTGCATAGATTCCTGCAGTCTCTGTACGCAGTCTTGTATGACCTAGATGCACTGGAACAAATTGATGTTTTAGTGCATTTTCTATTTCCGCTGGTGTGAAGTCACCTTCTGGACCTATAAGTATTAAGGTGTCTTTTTCAGAATCAAGAAGTTCAGTAATATGTTTTTTGTTGGTTTCCTCGCAGTGTGCGATAAGTTTTAGTTCACTGTTTGCAGATTGAACAAATGCATCAAGATTGGTAAATTGATGAAGCACTGGTTTATGCAATTGTAGGGATTGTTGCATGGCGCTTATGATGATTTTCTCAAATCGTTCTTCTTTAATATTTCTGCGTTCACTATTGCTGCATATTAAAGGCGTGATGGCAGAAATTCCCAGCTCAGTAGATTTTTCCAGAAACCATTCCATGCGATCGTTCATCTTAGTTGGAGCAATCGCGATATGAAGTTGAGGTTTTTTTGAAGGCTCAAACTTTAGGTGCTTCAGTTTCAATTGACACTTGTTGCTGGTCAATTGGGTGATCGTGGCGTCAAATAAATCACCTCTTCCATTAGTGACATTGATAACGTCACCTACTTTTTTACGCAAGACTTTGGTAATATGTCTTGTATCCTCTTTTTCAAGAGATAAGAATTCATCTGTCGCATTGGGTTGTGAAAAATAGAATAACTGCATAATTACATGGTCATTTTAGCTTGTGCAACGACATCCAATGAAGAGAAGTCACCCTGCAAATATTTATAATATCCAGAGATGCCTATCATCGCCGCATTATCAGTGGTATACTCAAATGGCGGAATGAAAACATTCCAACCTTTTTCTTTTTTGGACAGAAGCCTTTCTCTAATTCCTGAATTAGCGCTAACGCCACCACCAATGGCTACAGACTTAATGCCAGTTTGCTTGACCGCTTTATTTAGTTTCTGAAATAGAATCTCAATGATAGTATACTGTATACTAGCACAAATATCTTCCAGATTGTTTTTAATAAAATCTGGATCTTTTTGAGTCTGCTTCTGCACGAAGTAAAGTACACTAGTTTTGAATCCGCTGAAGCTGTAGTCTAGGTTAGGTGCTTTTGGAATGGGGAATTTAAAGGCGTCGTGACTACCTTTTCGCGAAAGCGTATCTATTATAGGTCCAGCAGGATAACCCAAACCTAATATTTTTCCTGATTTATCAAATGCCTCGCCCACGGCATCGTCCATAGTGCTGCCTATGACCTCCATTTTATGGTAGTCTGTTACCTTGACTATTTGCGTGTGGCCACCGCTTATGGTGAGTCCCAAGAATGGGAATTCAGGCATTTCTTGACCGTGATCAATATAATGAGCCAGAATATGAGCCTGCATATGGTGAACCTCTATCAATGGAATTTGCAAAGCCAGCGATAAACTTTTGGCAAAACTACCGCCTACCAACAAGCTTCCCATCAAACCTGGGCCGCGAGTAAAAGCTATGGCGGACAGTTGCTTTTTATCGATATTTGCCTGTGTAAGAGCAGCATGCACTACTGGTATGATGTTCGATTGATGGGCTCGAGAGGCAAGTTCAGGAACGACACCACCATATTGCTCGTGAATTTTTTGCCCTGCAATGACGTTTGATAGTACCTGATTGTTTTTTAGTATCGCACAAGAAGTATCATCACAAGATGATTCTATAGCAAGTATGTAACAATTATCGCTTTTTGACGGTGTTATGGGCATAGAAATTGGTAATCTTTGCAAAAGTAATTGATCTATTATTAAAAAGCTTTTCAAAATATTAGGAAGGACGCTGCTGGTACTGATAGCGCTATTTGTCATTCTTGTGATTGCTTTTTCATTTCCATCTGTACAGACGGCTACGGCACGATACGCGACAAACTATCTCAATGATACGTATGATGTTGATATTGCTATCGATAAGGTGGCAATTACTTATGACGGTGATATTGAATTAGGAAGTTCTCGGGCCCTGGACCACCATCAGGACACTATCATTTCTTTTGAAAATCTTAGTTCTTCGGTTTTTAGCTTTTCTGAATTGATTTCAAATGCACCTGTTTTAGGAGATGTGACGATTGATAAGCTGTATCTCAACATGAAGCGTTATAGCGGTGAGGAAAGCGATAACCTCAATATATTCCTCAAAAAGTTTGCAAGTGATAAGGCAAGTGAGCAGCCGTTCAAGCTTTCCACAGGCAAGATTGATTTAAACAATGCTCGCATTAAAATTACGGATGAGAATGCTAATCATCCGCTCATCTTTTTTGCGGATGATCTCAATATGAATGCCAATGATTTCAGGATCGACGGCGACGAGTTATTTGCAAATATCAATGAGGCCAATTTTGTCATGTATAATGGAGCTGTAAGTGAGAATAATGGCGGTGAAGGTTTTACCGTGAAAGACTTAAAAGCCGATTTTTATTATTCTCCAATCCAGATCAAAGCTGAGGACCTTAAAATAGAAACCTTGGGGTCGTTTTTAAAGGGAGATTTACAATTTGATTATGGAGTTGGCGATTTCTCAAATTTTGTAGATAAGGTTAACTGGGATCTCAAGATCGCAGAAGCTAGTCTCGCCACCAATGAATTGGATGTTTTCTACAATGAATTTGTCAATAATGAGAGCATCGAACTCAAAGGAAATTTGAAGGGAACGCTCAACGACTTTAACGTAACCGATTTGCAGATGACAGCGCTCAACGATTTAAGTATCGATGGCACCATGACCATGCGCAACTTAGTTCGAGATGTTGATCAATTTTACATTGAGGGTGATTTCAATCAATTGCAGGTAAGTAATGCAGACTTAAAGAAACTGTTACCCAATATTCTTGGCAATAAACTACCGGCAGAATTAAACCAATTGGGCACTGTGAATGCTAATGGATATGCCAGTGTTGATCAGAATAATGTAGTTTCTAGATTGTCGGGAAATACGAGATTGGGAAGCTTTGGAACTGATTTAAGGTTGACAGAGATACGATCTGATAGAATAGGTTACAATGGTAATATTAAAACCAATGGTTTTAACATTGGATCCATTACCAAAACTCCAGATCTAGGAAGAATAAGCGTTGACCTAAATGTGGATGGCCGCGGTTTCGATCCTAATAATGCGAGGTTGAGCCTTAATGGGAATATCAACCGCTTGGGTTTCAAGGGTTATGATTATAGGAATATCAAAGTAAATGGCGATTTACGTAAGCCTGTTTTTAACGGAACAGTAAAAATCAACGACCCCAATCTACAAATGGATTTTGACGGTCTTGTAGATATTACCAAAGAGATCAATACGTACGATTTCAAAGCCTCTATAGCCTATGCAGATTTGCGGGCAATCAATATTTTCACGCGTGATAGCATGGCGATTTTGAAAGGTGATGTGGTCATAGATATGGATGGAACAGATATTAATGATGTCGCAGGTACGATCAATTTTACTGATGCGAGTTACCAGAATGATAACAACACCTACTTCTTTGAAGACTTTATTATTGAGAGCACATTCATCGATCAGGAACGCCTGATTACCATAAATAGCACAGATATTATAGAAGGTGAAGTAAGAGGTCAATTCAAGATTGAGGAAATTCCAGAGCTTTTCAAAAATGCGATTGGTAACGTGTATACCAACTATAAATCAGATCAAATTACTCAGGACCAATATCTAGATTATGAATTCAAGATCTATGATAAAATTGTTGAGTTGTTTTTTCCTGATATCGCTCTAGGCGAAAACACAATAATTAAAGGCCAGGTTTCAAGTAATGATGCCCAGTTTAGACTAACCTTTAGAACACCTAGGATCAAGGCGTTTGACGTAGATCTCAAACAAGTAAATGTCCAGGTCAATAACCAAAACCCCTTATTCAACACCTACATTAAGATAGACGACATTGATAATGGCTTCTATAACGTTGAAGATTTTCAGTTGATCAATGTAACACGTCAGGATACGTTGTTATTCAGGACAGAATTTACAAGCCAAGAACAGTCAGACGATAAGTATAACCTTAGTTTCTATCATACCATCAATGACGAGAATAAATCTGTAGTTGGAATACGTAGGAGCGATTTAAAATACCAAGGCAAAAAATGGGTCATCAATCCTGGCGCCGAAGATGTAAAACTTGTTTTCGATAATAACTTCCAAAACTTCAAACTGGATACGCTCAGAGCTCAACATTTAAATGAACGAATTACCATCGCAGGAATGATTGATGGCAAGGATTCAAAAGATGTTAATCTCAAGTTTGATGGTGTACGTATCGCCAGTTTGACTAAACCTATTGACAGTTTAAAAATGCGAGGTCGCATTGATGGTGAACTCAAGTTAGAACAGATCGCCGGTAACTATGCGCCATCGAGCAATTTCACCATCAGCAATTTTGAGGTGAACAATACTCCACTGGGAGATTTTGATATGCTGGTAAAGGGAAATGAAGACTTGAGTATTTATAGTGTCAACGCTCAACTTAAAAATGATATAAAAAGAACATTTACGGTTGATGGTGCTATAAATACAAGCGGCGAGTATTCAACCTTAGATCTTGATGTAGATTTCAACGAGTTTAATCTTGTAGCTTTGAGTCCGCTGGGTGGAATTGTTATTGACAACATGAGAGGCCTAGCTACTGGAAAAGCCGCCATTACAGGTCGGCTTACAGAACCAGATGTCAATGGAGAGATTACCATGAAAAATGCTGGACTAAGAGTTCCATACCTTAATACAGATTTTGATTTTGAGCAAGACGCCACGGTTGACATTTCTACCACAAGTTTTGACTTTGGTCAGATTCAATTGACAGATACTAAGTACAACACAACAGGTTTTCTAAAAGGCCAGATCAACCATAAGAACTTTGGTTTCTGGGAGTTGGATCTAGAATTGGAATCCAATAGATTGTTAGTCTTAGATACAGAACTCACTGAAGAATCACTGTACTACGGTACCGCATTCATAGATGGAACTGCAACTATAACGGGTCCAACAAATGAATTATTTATCAATGTTGTGGCCACTACTGGTGATGATACCATTTTTAAAATTCCTATTGATAATGGTGAATCACTCAGTGATACATCTGCGATATATTTCCTTAGTCCAGAAGAAAAGGAGGCTAGATTATCAGGAAAAGAAACCGAGATTAGGGAAATTTCTGGATTGGAACTTAGATTTGACCTTGAAGTGACTCCTACGGCCACTGTTGAGGTCACGGTAGATCCAACAAATGGTAGTTACCTGAGAGGTAGTGGTTATGGAAACTTGCTTTTGGAAATTAATACCAACGGTAAATTTGTGATGAATGGAGATTTTATCGCTACTGAAGGGATTTACAATTTCAAATACGCCGGGATCGTAAACAAGGAGTTTGTCATAGAACCCGGCGGGACCATCGACTGGAATGGCGATCCTACAAATGCTAATATCAATGTTAGTGCAACTTATGCCACTCGAGCAAATCCATCAGTGTTATTGGATAATCCCAATTTGAATGCACAAATTCCGGTTGAGGTTGTAACCAGTTTAGAAGGCGACTTAAGCTTCTTTGATCCTGAATTTAGTATCGTCTTTCCTAATGCAAATTCCGTTGTAAAATCAGAACTTCAATATAGACTGGAAGACAAGTCACAACGACAGCTGCAGGCATTGTCGTTAATCACAACTGGTTCTTTCTATAACCCAAACAGTATAGGACAACGAGCTGTAACCGGTAATCTGGTGGAAAGCCTTTCAGGTATCGTGAATGACATCGTGAGTAGTGGTGATAGTCGTTTAGACTTTGGAGTAACTTATGAAGCCACAGAGCGCAACCCAAACTCTGATTTTCAAAGATCAGATCGTTTTGGAATTACACTTACAACACAAATAAGTGATCGGGTGTTCATCAATGGTAAGTTGGGAGTTCCTGTTGGTAGTACCACGACAACAGAGCGTGCCGTTATTGGAAACGTAGAGATTGAGTTCTTACTTAATCAGACGGGAACATTAACGCTTAAAATTTTCAATAGAGAAAATGCGTTGCAACAAATAGGGCAACAAGAAGGATACGATCAAGGATTAGGATTGGAATACAGTATTGACTTTGATACCTTGAATGAACTGTATGAAAAAGTATTTACTAAAAAGCTTTCCACACAACCGTCCGTTGCGCCATCACAATATCAGCCAGATTTTAGTACTGGAATTTATAAGTAGGTAATTAACTACCTAAGCACTAAAGTCTTGATGATCTCTTTACCTAAATGTTCATTGAGGTTTGTTATGATTTTACTGCGACCATAAGACAGCTCCTGTCGCAAAACAGAAGACGATAGATCGATAAACAGCTTCTCTCCAGAAAGTTTAACTCCTGTCGTATATGTCATAACTCCAGGACCCATGACCTCTTTCCATGCGGCATCAACATCCACTTTCAAGAAACCTTTGGACAACTTTTTCTGGGACTTGAAGTCCTTCAAAGCATCGCTCATGTTTACAAAATCGTCTTTTTTATTGTTCCTCATTGGATTGATAGGCTTTATAATAATAAACAGTTCCATCCTCGTGAACCAGTTCAAGTTCTTCTTTGGTCGCTTTTCTAAGTATTTGTGAGTAGGCTTGGTCTCCAGATTCAAAATTAAGAACGACTTGATTCTCATTGTCTACCCAGACAAATCGTACCGCATCTCCATAGGATATAAATGTTCCATCATACGTTGGACTTACGCGGCTTTTTGTGCCTATGTTGCCGTTAACTTCAAAAAAATCCATATGATTTGTAAAAGGAAATTCTTTGGAGCTACCGTCAGACTTCTCAACAAGATCAATGTTCCAGTAACCGTTAAGGTTCTTTATTTTTTCACTATTGCTGTCATTAGCACAACTTGCCAAAATAGCTATCAAAATGACACAGATCGAATTTTTCATAGCTCAAACATTTTATAGGATTGATTTACATTCTTGATAACGGCTTCTGTACGCTCGCTATTGGTATCACTAATAAACAACTGACCGAATTGTTCATCGTTCACCATTTCTATCAATTGTGATACACGACTCTCATCCAGTTTATCAAAAATATCATCCAATAGTAAGATAGGAACCGTACCGCTTTCACTTTTAATAAATTCAAATTGCGCCAATTTCAAAGCGGTCAAAAAACTCTTTTGTTGTCCTTGGCTACCGTATTTCTTGACGGGATAACCATCCAGCGAGAATAGTAGGTCGTCTTTGTGAGTTCCCACCGTGCTGTATTGGATTTGTAGATCTTTTTGCTGTGCTTCTTTGAAAACGGTCGCTGGATTAGCATCAAGAAAATCAGATTTATAATATATATCTACTTCTTCATCAGCTTTCCTTGAGATCTTTGCATAAAACTCCTTAAAAATGGGAGTGAAGCGCTCTAGAAATTCAACCCTACATTTATGGATATAACTACCTAACGACACCATTTGTTCATCGTAAACGGCAAGAGCATCGCTATCAAATTTACGGTTGGCTGCAAAGTATTTGAGAAGTGCATTACGTTGTGACAGCAACTTATTATAGTTGATCAGTCGCTGTAGATATTGTTGATTATCCAGCGATAGCACACCATCCAGAAATTTACGTCTGGTCTCACTGCCTTCAATAATCAGATCTCGATCTGCTGGAGAGATAATCACTAGCGGCAATAATCCTATATGATCGCTGATCTTATCATAGACTTTACCATTGCGTTTTGCAATACGTTTGTTGCCACGTTTTGCACTAATCACCACATTTTCTTCACGATTATCCTTTTCAAACTTTCCATTGATCACAAAAAAATCAGTTTCGTGTTTTATGTTTTGAATCGTTATGGGATTGAAATAGCTTTTGGCAAAGGCAAGATGGTAAATGGCATCCAGTACGTTCGTTTTACCGGCACCGTTATTTCCTACAAAGCAGTTGATTTTCTCATCCATCTCAAAATCAGCGCTGTCAAAACTCTTATAATTGACCAGGCTCAAAGATTTAAGATGCATAATTAATAGATTGTAATATATTGATGTATAGAGGATTGTGTCTAGTTCGCTTTCGCGAAAGCGTAACATAGATAACTACTTCACTGCAATGCCAAATTTAAGGATTGCCCGCTAGAAGAATAAGTCATTACGCGTTTTTTAATACCGATAAAAATTATATTTTTGCGCGTTCAATAAATTTGATAATGGCCACATATAATAAAAGAGGTTACAAGCCTAAAACGCAGAAGGAGAAAGAAGTAATCGAAGATCAAGAGTCGACAACGGCAGAGATTTTTGAATCACTTGATGAAGGCGCAGGAAGAACCGAAGAATGGGTTGCCAAAAACCAAAATGTTATTCTATATACCGTTATCGCAATAGCTGTAATCGCTGCTGCCATCTGGGCATACACTGCATTTGTAGTTGGACCTAAAGCAGATGAAGCTCTAGAAGAGTCCACTCAGGCTTTTAGCTTTTACGAACAAGCAGTAAATGCTACCGGTGAGGAGCAGGATTCTCTTTATAACCTTGCACTAGAAGGTGGTGAAGGAAAATATGGTTTGTTGCAACTAGCAGAAAACTATGGCGGAACTGACGCTGGTAACATCGCCAACTATCAAGCTGGTATGGCTTATCTTAATTTAGGTGGAACCAATTATCAAAAAGCGATTGATTACTTGACAGCTTACGATGGTGATGGCTCTATTATGGAGGCTTATGCTAAAGCTGGTATAGGTGATGCACTTATGCAAGTTGACCAAGCTGAGGATGCTGTTAAGTATTACAACGAAGCTGCAGATGTAGTTCCTAATGACTTTACAACTCCCAAGTATTTATTGAAAGGAGCTCAAGCGGCTCTCTTGACTGGTGATAATAGCACTGCAATCAAGAATCTTGAGCGTATTGAAGAAGAATACGAATCTGCTGCTGAAGCTCAAACGGCAAAAATTCTTTTAGGTCAAGCCCAAGCAGCTTCCAACTAGATTATGGCAACAGCCGGTAAGGACCTTTCCCATTATGACAAGGATAGTTTGCCTGACGCATCAAAGATGCGCATAGGACTAGTCGTGTCTGAATGGAATGATGATATTACAGAGAACCTTTACAAAGGCGCTGTAGAAACGCTTATTGATTGTGGGCTTAATAAAGAGGCTATCCATCGATATGATGTTCCTGGATCTTTTGAATTAATTTACGGTTGCCGCAAAATGCAGGAATCGACCTTTAGCGTTCCCGGTAAGCGACAAAAAAGAGCTTTAGATGCCGTAATCGCAATAGGTAGTGTGATTAGAGGTGAAACGGCACATTTTGATTTTGTTTGTCAAGGAGTCACCAGCGGCATCAAAGACTTGAATCTGAATAAAACTAGAATCCCTGTAATTTTTTGTGTTTTGACAGATGATACGCATGCGCAATCTGTAGCACGTAGTGGTGGTATTCACGGTAATAAAGGCTCAGAAGCAGCTATTGCAGCTATTAAGATGGCTGCGTTGAAAGTTAGCTAATTACTTTTCTAAAATTTTTGAAACAGCATTTTGATTTCTCACTCGAGAATATCTATGGCTTTTCACGTTGCACATTCCAACGCCACAACTGGTAAAAACCGATTACGATCAAAAGTATGGATAGCACGACTTGATAGGTCGCCATAGTTTCATCGCCTGTATAATAATCATACGTTTTCCAGGAACCGATTCCAATGAAGGCAATAGCCAGTAATAAATTATAGTTTGATTTTGAATCGGCCATTACTCACTTGGGTTTTCTGGTTTTTGGGTTAGAACGCTATAGGCTACAAATAAACCATATAGAATAACCGCACCGGTAATTACAAGTTGCCAAGTTTCCAGAGTCGCACGTCCAGAAAAGTGAACGAACAAGCGGTAACTACCAAAACCTATCATAATCATTGCAAAAATCCCGCCCATTAATGGGTTACGCCTGCGTGCTGCCATAGTTCAATATTTGATCGACAAGATAAAAAAAACGCCTCTGTAAAGAGGCGTTTCCAACATTAATCTAACTATTATAATGAATGCTGTTAGGCATTAAAATACTTACTGTTCCAGATGGCTGTATTAAAATTTTTGCCAGCGGCAAAAGAGTAATACAATACCATTGCAGCTATTGACTTGAAGGTAAAAAAGAATATTAGAACAAATTGGACGCCGCTAGTATCCTTAGAAAATATTCCGTTGGGAACCGCATAAGCTGCTACAAGACTTACCAGAATTGTACAGATAATCAAGTTCTCAAAAGACTTAAAGGGCCAAGCCCATGCTTTTCTAAATGCGTTAAGATCATTACCCCATTTATGAATCAAATAAAAATATCCATTACCAATAGGAGCAAACAGCAAAGGATCATCTGCATTCTCCAACTTAAACATCTTTGAAGGAGCTACTATTTTAAAACCTCTCAATGTTGTTTGGTGATCTTTTTCTAGCTGCTTGATTTTATTGAGCGCCTCTTGAGGTATTTCGTTCTTAAAATAACGAGTATCTAAGAATCTCAACCTATAATCGACGCAAATGTCTCTTATTTGATCGACGTGATAAATCTTATCACTATCCAATAAATCAATATCAAATGAGTTGCGAGGTGTCGGTTTCTGCGGACTTTTCATTCTCGCGATAATGGCATCTTCCTTGAGATCATCCTGTGCCAGAATTTCCCTGACCTGATCCAGAATATCTGATTCTTGAATCGTCTTATTACGGGATTGCTGTAATTTTTGCTCAATGTTAGTCCTACGCAGCATATAGATCGAATTAGTTATGAAAGTTAGAACTTAACGATGTAAAATCCTAGCTTCCATCCTTAGGTCGTAGAGCTACTTTAAAACTATCAATAGAGTTAGAAATATTTATTATCTACTATTCAGACAATTATCGAACAGTAGCGCCTACTTGCTTCTCTAACTGATCTTGGACTTTGCTCATTACTTTGTCGATTTGCTTATCAGTCAACGTTTTTTCTTGATCCTGAAGTTTAAAACTCAATGCATAGGATTTCTTCCCTTTAGGAAGTTCCTTTCCTTCATAAACATCAAACAACTCTACAGTTTTTAATAGTTTACGCTCGGCTTGAAAGGCTACGTTCTGTAGCTCTTTAAATGAGGTTTGTTGATCAACCAATAGAGCCAGGTCTCTATTCACAGGCGGGAACTTAGAGATTTCTTCAATAGGACGATGCTCTTTACTAACGAGTTTCAAGACTTCGCTCCAATAAATATTGGCATAAAAAACAGGCTCGTCTATATCAAAAGAACGAGCGATTTTCTTTTTCACCATTCCTATATCTACCAACTTTCCGCCAGAACTTAGAGCAAGCCCTTCACTCAAAAAGTCCATTTTAGTCGTTTTCTCACTGATCGTTTCTATTCCCAATCGGTTCAATATAGAAATCACAGCGCCTTTAATGTAAAAGAAATCGGCTTTAATGTCAGTGGCATTCCATGCGTTGGGTTGAACATTTCCAACGGTTAGAATTGACAGGTGTTTTTGTTCTGTAAAACTTCTTTCTTTAAATTGATGGTAACTATTACCAAATTCAAAGAACTTGAGATCGTTTTGCTTTCTATTTAAGTTGTAGGCAATAGCTTCCAGACCGCCGTAAAGCAAACTCTGACGCATCACGGACAAGTCCTTACTCAACGGATTCAATATTTTCACTTCGTTCTTAGCGGAAATCTGCTCCGTGAGTTCATGATACTTTGCAGCAGTTAAGCTGTTAGCCATCATCTCTATAAAGCCTTGACCTATGAGCTGCTGGGCAACGATATTCTCAATTTTAAAGCTATCCAAACGCGAACTAGGCGCGATGGAAGCGTTTAGCTTCACGCTGGTTTCTATACGGTCATAACCGTAAACCCTCAATATTTCTTCGATCACATCTACTGGACGGCTTACATCATTACGATAAGCTGGAATACTTAATCCCAAGCCAGTTTCAGTAACATTTTTTACATTGATGTCAAGTGTTCTAAGGATTTCCTTAATTTCTGCACGATCAATTTTTTGGCCTATTAGAGAATCGATTTTGGCAAATGGCAGGAAGACTTCGTAATCTTCAATTTTTACTGGATACAGGTCACTTATATCACTTGTAATCTCGCCTCCAGCTATTTCCTTGATAAGAATCGCTGCTCTCTTGAGAGCGTCTTCTGTGATGTTGGGATCAATTCCTCTTTCAAATCTAAAGGACGCATCTGTATTGAATCCATGACGTTTTGCCGTCTTGCGTATACTCACTGGATTGAAGTAGGCACTTTCAAGGAAAATGCTTGTAGTTCCATCAGTAACTCCGCTATTTTGTCCACCATAGACTCCAGCGATACACAAAGGTTTTTCTGTATCACATATCATTAAATCTTCCTCATGCAGTTCATGAATCACACCATCAAGTGTAGTAAATGGCGTGCCGCTAGGTAAGGTCTGCACAATGATTTTATTTCCTTCAATATTGGTTGCATCAAAGGCATGCAGCGGCTGGCCTATCTCATGCATCACATAGTTCGTGATATCTACCACATTATTTTTAGGAGTGATTCCTATCGCCTTTAATCTATTTTTAAGCCAATTGGGTGATGGTTCGATCTTAAGCCCATTGATGGAAACACCACAATAACGCGGTGCTAGTTCATTATTCACAACTTCAATGTCAAATCGATTGGCACGAGAGTCTACGTGAAAACTGCTTAGCGATGGAGTTATAAAAGACGGTGCATCCTCATTGACCGCAAGTCCAGCTCTCAAGTCACGGGCAACGCCCATATGCGACATGGCATCTGCACGGTTAGGAGTAAGGCCTATCTCGATCACATGATCGCTTTCGATCTCAAAAACCTCGGCTAGTGGTGTTCCCGGTTCTAGCTCATCGTCCAGCACCATGATTCCCGCGTGCGAGGTTCCTAATCCCAATTCATCCTCGGCACAGATCATTCCATGGCTTTCCTCGCCACGTATTTTTCCTTTCTTGATTTTCCACGCTTCGCCTTTAGCATCATAAAGTGTTGTACCTATGGTCGCTACGGGAACTTTTTGACCTGCTGCCACGTTTGCAGCGCCACATACGATTTGAACAACTTCATTACCTATATCAACTTTAGTAAGCTTAAGTTTATCTGCGTTGGAATGTTTTTTACATTCGACTACATGTCCAACGACAACACCTTTCAATCCACCTTTTACACTTTCAAAAGGCGTGACTCCTTCAACTTCTAGACCTAAAGAGGTCAGTAAAGCCGTGTGTTTGTCCAGGTCATCTGCAACGTTGATGAACTGCTTGAGCCAGTTGTAGGAAATCTTCATAAAAGTGTCGATTAAGTGGGCAAAGATAGTGGTAAGCACGCTTTCGCGAAAGCGGAATCCCTACAAACAAAATGTTGTAAAGGCAGCCATTAACGGTTCTAAAAAAGATGGTGGAATTAATATTCCCAGCGACGCTGTTTATTGAGATCTTCCATATCCTGTAGCGCCTCTGCAGGGATGACCTTCAGGAAAGAAGAATGTTGTTCAATAGCATATTCCAATTGCTCCACAATCTTTTCAACGCTATCATTTTCATAATCGATCTCTAGCGGCGGTTTGATTTCCATGGATTGGAGGATATTGCGCTTCTTGATGCGCAATCCCTTTTTGTCAAAACTGCGTCGAAAACCATCTATGACGATAGGAACTACTATAGGTTTGTACTGCTTTATGATGTGAGCTGTTCCCTTGCGTATAGGCTTGAAAGGTTTTGTAGTTCCCTGTGGGAACGTGATCACCCAACCTTCATCAAGAGCAATCCCTATGTTCTTAGTATCATCTGGATTTACAGAGCGGTTGATTTCCTCACCTTTTGCACGCCAGGTGCGCTCCACAGTAATGGCGCCAGCATAAGCCATAATCTTAGGTAGCAAACCACTTTCCATGGTTTCTTTTGCCGCGACGTAGTAGATGTTGAGCTTTGGTTTCCATAGATATCCCACGTTCTTGATACTGTCATTGCGACCAGAAAGCGAGGCGTTGAATACGTGAAACATACTCACAACATCTGCAAAATAAGTCTGATGGTTTGAAACGAACAAAACGCCTTGAGGTGGTAGATCTTTTATGATCTCGCTACCGTCAATTTGTAATTCATTAAAGCCACGATAGCGCCGGTGTGATAGAACACCCATGATGCGAATCAACCAAAGCTTCAAGAAAAGTATATGACCAAAAGGATTTTTCTTAAACAATCCCATGAAGTATTTCAAATTTGAACGAAAGGCCAATATACAAAAACATGGCACTTTTCATTTGTTAAAATAACTATGGGAAATATTGGCCGTGCTACCGATCGATAGCGTTGGTGAATAATGTTTTGAACTCGTTAAGCATCATAGCGGTAGCACCCCAAACGATTTGTTCTTTTAGTAAAAAACAGGGAACATCGACATCTGTCATGTAGCTTGTGGAAAGGTTATAGGTAGTAACGTTTGCTGGATCCAGCAATTGTTGCAGCGGCACCTCTATAATGGATTTTACTTCGCTAGGTTGTGGTGTGAAGGATAAGTTCGCTTTCGCGAAAGCGAGAAATGGACGCACCAGATAATTACTGGGCGGTATATAAACTGGTGTTCCAGCGGTTATGACCTCTTGATCACCCATTAAAATACCAACTTCTTCTTCAGTCTCGCGCAATGCTGTTATGGCATGAGAGTCATCTTCTTCTTCTGACCTGCCGCCAGGAAATGCAATCTGGCCGCTGTGCTTTCCTTTTGAAAGCATGCGTTCTATAAGTACGAAATAGGGCACTTCATTTTTGGGATAGATCAACATCATGGTAGATGCTTCTCTGGGAGTTTTGTTAGCCATTTGTGCGCGCTGTAATTCCTCCAGGCGCTCCATAGCCGCCATTTCCATTTGTGCGGTTGCACCTGGCAATGGCATTTTGGTTAATTTTGGAACTAGATCTAAAAAATCGCTGAATGAATTCAAAATTGTGCTTGCTGTTACTTTTATGTTTTATCGCTTCTTGTAAAGATACTAAGGACCACTCGAAAGAAATACAACCAGATCCAGAGCCTGTACTTTCTAAAGAGGAAAAGGAAGAACTAAGCTTAGCAGAATTTTACCAACCATCCATTACAGCAGATGGTGATACTTTATTGAGTTACATCCCACAGGACAGTGTGATTCCGTTTTTTACTAGATACGGCAAGAGAAATCCAGAAACCCATGTGCGTTTGAAAACAAAATTCGGCACTATAGAAATGGAGCTTTTTGAGGAGACACCTATTTACAGAGCTAGTTTCGTTTATTTGATCAAGAACGGCTATTACGATGGCACGGTAGCACATAGAGTGGTACCTAGATTCATTGTTCAGGCTGGTGATAGTGATGACACATTCACTGCCACTAAACGCAGCAGCGCCGGAAATTACAAATTACCACCTAACATTCTTTCTAACGTGAAACATGCGTACGGAACCTTAAGCAGCGCCAAGGAATGGGAAGACAACCCAGAAATGTGGCACAATCCATTTGATTTTTTTATCTCGCTTAGAGCAACAGATCATCTAGATGGTGAGCATACGATTTTTGGCCGGGTCACATCAGGAATGGAAGTCGCCGAAAAAATTTCTCAAATAGAAACCGATGCAGGTGATTGGCCAATAGTGGATGTGTATCTGGATATGAGTGTTTACTAAACTAAGTTTTCAATTTTGAGGTATTCGATAATTGTTGCTTAAGCTCTCATCGAATTTATTTTAAAACGTAGGCGTAACGTTGATAATAGCTAACTAGTGCTATAATGGCGAGAGCTTTTTGACATCTATTTCTAAGTCAATTTCCATTTATATTCTGTGTGGACTTTTTTCAAAATCAAGAAAAACGGAATCCACCAGATGAAATCGTTAGTGATCAACGTATAAATAAACTCAAATGGAACCTTTCCCTGCGCATAGTTGAACACAAAACCCAAAGGTCCAAATATTTTACCCAGCATGCCGACGGCCACGATAGGCCAGTGGCGCATGGGATCATAACTCGCCCACCAGTAGCCTAGACCATAAACACCTATTACCATTCCCATTCCTTGCCATACCATAGGCTGATTCAACGGCTCCATACCTACTAATTCCCAGAACATATCTGGAAAAAGTACGACCCAAGCGCCCCAAAGGACATTGTAGATTGCGGCAAGTTGTAAGGTGAGTTTCATAATGAGTTTTAATTGGTGGTTTGATAGTAAAACAATACTAAAGTTGTGTCCCTTTTCTGTTACTTGGTAGTCGATACCTTAATTAGAAATCGACAATTGAATTGCTTTCAAATAGCTCTTAGGCTTAAACTGTTTTCAAATAAAATTTAATAAGAGGATGGTGCTCCACACCACCACACGCCACCAGTTGGTTTTAGTCAGCTGATTGCAAATAGGAATATCAAACTTTTTGGGAACCAATTTTTCATGAAGCGGTTTATAAAATAGTGCCGTGGATAACCACATACTGCCTACCAAAAGAAAATCTACAACACGCAGTATTTGAAAACCAGAGGTGTAAAGAAGATATCCAGAAAGTATTAATTGCCCGAGCATCAGCGGTAGTACGATGAATGTAATATTTCTCATATAAATGCGGTGCCAGCGATCAAAGCCATCACTTTCAAAATGACAAAAACTAGGATATATCACTAGTTGCACCATCCAGATCAATACAACCAGACCTACGTCAGTGCAAAGCTTTGCTATTTCCCATAGAGTAAAATTCATAAATTTTAATTTCAGAATACTTTGATCAGGTCGCTATTTTAGAGATTTTTCATTTGGTTTTGGCGACTAAGCTTTCGCGAAAGCGATACCATCAACCAACAAATAATCACAACCACTTTAAGACCCATCAAAAATAAATTAAACTTGCAGTCGTTTAGATATTGCAATTCACAACCGTTAATGCGTCACCATTATATCGTTTTACTTACAATGCTATCCATGGCTGCAATTTGCAATGGGCAGATAGGTGGTGAGGCGACGTATCAATTCCTCAACCTAGTTTCTGGTACTAAGCAAGCAGCACTAGGCGGTCGCGTGCTTACCGCAGTAGGCTATGATCCAACCACTGCCATTTACAATCCAGCTACCATCAATGCCAAAATGGATAACCAGCTCCAGGTAAACTATGTGAATTATTTGGGAGATGTCAACTATGGTACAGCAGCCTATGCATATACCTGGGACCGACATTTGCAAACTTTTCATGCTGGTGTGACCTATCTTAACTACGGAAAATTTGACGGGTTTGATGAGCAGGGAAATTCTACAGGCGAATTTGGCGGTAATGAGGTAGCCGTTTCATTGGGTTATGCGTATAATATTCCTTGGTCAGATTTTTTTGTCGGTATTAACGCAAAATTGATCAGTTCACAGCTGGAGAATTTCACCTCGCTAGGTGGCGCCGTGGATTTGGGTCTTTTATACTATGATGAAGAAAAGGCCATACGTGGAGCGCTGGTCGTTCGCAATTTGGGAACCCAGTTTACTGCCTACAATGAAGTTTATGAAGACCTGCCTTTAGAAATAGCGTTAGGTTTTTCAAATACGATGCGCACTTTGCCACTTCGGTTGCACGTGACTTTAGAGAATTTACAGCAATGGGATATTGCATTTTCAAACAGCGCTAATGCTCAACGCGATCTTGATGGTAACGTGATTGAAGACGACCCTAGTTTTTTTAATAATGCGCTGCGCCATACCGTGTTGGGAGTTGAGATTTTTCCAGAAGACGATTTCCAGTTGCGATTGGGATACAGTTTCCGTAGGGCAGAGGAATTGCGGATTCAGGACACTCGAGCCTTCTCAGGTTTGAGCGCTGGGTTCTCTTTAAAGATCAGAAAATTACGATTTAGCTATTCACATTCTCGGTATAGTCTCGCATCACACACCAGTTTTATAGGTGTAAATGTTAACTTGCAATAATATGCAACGTAAAATTACCATTGCCATTGATGGCCATTCCAGTACGGGAAAAAGTACTGCTGCAAAGCAACTCGCACAAGAGTTAGGTTACCTTTATGTCGATACCGGTGCGATGTATCGTGCGGTTTCTTTTTTCGCTTTACGCGAAAGCTTAATAAACAACGGCATTCTGGACACTACAAAATTGGAGGATCGACTCAAGGATATTACCATCACTTTTGAGCGTAATCCAGAAAACGGAAATAACGAAGTCTGTCTCAATGGCAAAAACATTGAAAAGGAAATCAGAACACTTAAGGTAAGCAATGTGGTCAGCAAAATAGCCGAGGTGTCTACCGTGCGTTCCAAACTCGTGGAACAGCAGCAAAAAATGGGAGCAGAGAAAGGCGTGGTCATGGATGGCCGCGACATAGGAACCGTAGTCTTCCCAAATGCCGAATTAAAAGTGTTCATGACCGCAGCAGCTGATGAGCGAGCCAAACGACGTTATGATGAACTCAAAAAACGTGGTGACAAAGTTGAGTATGATGACGTGCTCAAAAATGTCATCGAGCGTGATCATATTGATTCTAATCGTGAGGATAGCCCACTAGTTCAAGCAGAAGATGCGTTGCTGTTAGATACTAGTCATATGGATCGTGATGAACAGTTTGATACATTGTTGCATTGGGCAAAGGAAGAATTGAGCAAATAGAACTTCAAATGAATCATCAGGTGTGTGAATATTCAAGTAACTAGCTTGTCTGGTATTTCTATCTCAAAAGTTTTTCAATTTCTTCCTCGATTTCAATGGATCCTTTCCTATAACCAAGAAATGATTTTACTATAATTCCGTTTTGATCAATCAAAAAACTATTGGGTAGAGCCTGAACTGAATATTTTTTTGCATTTTCTCCATTCACTCCATGTAGGTCTGAAATATTCAGCCAAGAAATTTTATCCTCTTCGCTGGATTGTTCCCATCCAATTTGATTCGTATCAAGAGAATAGCTGATCATAACAAAATCATCACCATACTTATCAATTAATATAGGGAACTCTTTTTTATTCTGTGACCTACAGGGAATACAGCCAGTTCCCCAAAAATCTAACAAAACAACTTTACCTTGATAATCAGATAATTTATGTTGGTTTCCTTTAAGGTCGTTTCCAGTAATATCTCTGAACTTATCGCCAATTTTTAAGTCATTTAATTTTGCATAAGCCAGTAACTCTTGACCTTTCGGCGAGTTTGAATTAGTTGGATCTAACCTGCCATAAAATAACAGCAGGCTGTCTTTGGAGATCTGTTTCTTTTTATATAGTAATTGACTCAAGGTCATCTGGTTATTGGCATTCGAGTACAGAAAGTTAATCTCTTTAGATAATCTGTCTGACTCTTTACTGTTTGCAGATATAGAATCAAACTTGGTCAAAAGATCTGTTTGATTTGATCCTTCAACTGTTGCATTTAAAAAGTTAGAATATTCACCTGTAATTGAAATGATATCATTTTCCAAAAAGAAATACTTATAAGGATCAAGATGCTTTCCATTCTTATCGTAAAAGTCTAAATAACTCAATGATGGTAAATCAATCTTTCCAGATAATTTAAAATTTTCATTAATCACAAAAGTGGAATCAATGTTTTTATCGATATCTCTATTATACAAAACAACTTTAGTGCTATCTGGAAAATTTTTAGCGGTAACTGACAATTCAAATTGGTCTCTTACACTTGTTTTTTTAGACTCTTTACAAGAAGCAATGATTAAAATCAATAGTACAAGTAGAAATCTTCTTTTCATTAGTTAAGGCTATTCGACGATATTAAGATTTTTGTTTTAAAAGTTTGGTAGCTTTTAATTCTCCAACTCACTATCATCAGCATCATTGGGAAATATCTCTGGCATCTTGCCCGGACGTTTTGCAGGAAAGAATTCATGGATGCTATTGTCTTCTAGATATTTGAAGCGCAATACATTTCTATTATTGGCGATAATCTCATAATGAAGTGAATCACCACCGCGTATCAGGTGTAGATAGGTAATGCCTTCATCTGCATAATTTTTTCCATTATAGTCTTGATTCACAACATAGTCATAATAGTCATCAATGCTGTCTTGTTCAGATCTGTAGAACATATTGATTTGATCCTTTTGGATTTCCATTCCTGCATCTGGATCTAGATCATTGAGATAAATATCTTGTTTTAGAACTTCCATCGTTTTGACGCGTTCCACCGTATCCACTTTTTTATATAGTTCTGGATGATTGCGAGGATCATCGATCACCACAGGTTTCTCGTTACAGGATGCTAAAAGTAAAATGCCGCAAAAGGCAACTAATCCATTTTTAAACATATTATCTCTTGATTTGTTCTTCATAAGTCTCGATCCATTCTTCCACAGAAATCTTGCCACAAAGTTCTGCAATTAAATCAAACGGAATATCATTCATTTTCTTGAAACGGATGCAGCTCTTACCCATATCCAGTTTTGTTTTGGCATGTTCAGGGTACTCTTGCTTAAACCAATCCAGTATTTGTGGATTGGCGTAGATTCCCATATGATATAAGGCGATATGATTTTTCTGCGAGGCGAGATTGATAAATGGCAAGGGCGTCTGTCCTTTACCAGCATGATAGCCTTCAGGGTATTTAGCAAGAGGCACTTGATAGGCGATCATACCATAGCTCATCGTTTCTTCATAACCATTTGGTAAATTGGAAAGGATCACGTTACGCAAACGCTCCATTGGTGTTTTGCGATCTTCGGTTAGTTCTTTAATATATTCTTCTGGAGAGGTTGCCTTTGAGGTCATACAGATTGATATCTGTTATAAAAGTATGAGAATATTCTGCTTTCGCGAAAGCGAACTCAAAACCATCACTTTACAGTCTCTCAATATTGGATAAAATTAAAAAAGATCGTACTTTTGCAAGCCCAAAACGAGATTACGGAAACCGTTTGGGAATCAAAACTTTATATAAATCTTCTTGGCGAGTTTCTATAAGTTTCCGGCAGACCCTTGAATACAAATTTTAATCAGCAAACAAAACATGGCTGAAGAAACAACAAAACAAGAACTTGAGGCAGCACAGGATGGTGTTACAGAAACTCAGGTTGCAGACAGAGTAGAAGCAGAAACTCCGCTTGAAGAACCTACTCAAAAAGAAGTTAAACCTAAAATGGATCCGCAAGAATTTCTTGACACCTTTGACTGGGAACGTTACAGTGAAGGAATCGAGAAAGTAGATGAGGACCAACTCAAAGCTTTTGAAAAGCTTGTTGCAGAGAACTTTGTAGATACCATCGATACTGATGTTATTGAAGGTGAAGTAATCAAGATGACAGATCGTGACGCGATCATTGACATCAATGCAAAATCAGAAGGTGTTATTTCCCTTAACGAGTTCCGTTACAACCCTAACCTAAAAGTAGGTGACAAGGTTGAGGTACTTGTAGACGTGCGTGAAGATGCGACTGGACAATTGATCCTTTCTCACCGTAAAGCTCGTTTGATCAAAGCATGGGAGCGTGTCAACAATGCACACGATACTGGTGAGATCGTTAATGGGTATGTAAAATGTCGTACTAAAGGTGGTATGATCGTAGACGTATTTGGTATCGAGGCGTTCCTTCCAGGATCGCAAATCGATGTGAAGCCTATCCGCGACTATGATGCATATGTAGATAAAACAATGGAATTCAAGGTGGTGAAAATCAACCACGAGTTCAAAAACGTTGTTGTATCGCACAAAGCACTTATTGAGGCAGATATTGAAGAGCAGAAAAAAGAAATTATCTCTCGTCTAGAGAAAGGACAAGTACTGGAAGGTGTTGTGAAGAACATCACTTCTTACGGTGTGTTTGTTGATCTAGGTGGTGTTGATGGACTAGTTCACATTACTGACCTTTCATGGTCACGTATCAACCACCCTAATGAGGTTGTAGATCTAGACCAGACACTTAACGTGGTAATCCTTGACTTTGATGAAGATAAGTCACGTATCCAGTTAGGTCTTAAGCAATTAGAGCCACACCCATGGGAAGCTCTATCTGACAAGATCAAGCCAGGTGATAAGGTGAAAGGAAAAGTAGTTGTAATCGCAGATTACGGTGCATTTGTAGAGGTAGAAGAAGGAGTTGAAGGACTTGTTCACGTATCTGAAATGTCATGGTCAACGCACCTTAGAAGTGCTGGTGACTTTGTAAAAGTAGGAGACATTATCGATGCAGAGGTTCTTACCGTAGATAGAGAAGATCGCAAGATGTCTCTAGGTATGAAGCAACTTTCACAAGATCCATGGACTGACATTACTACTAAGTATCCTGTAGGTTCACGCCACACAGGTATCGTGAGAAACTTCACTAACTTTGGAGTATTCGTAGAATTGGAAGAAGGAGTTGATGGATTGATTTACATCTCTGACCTTTCATGGACTAAGAAAATCAAGCACCCATCAGAATTCTGTGCAGTTGGTGATAAGTTAGAGGTAGTAGTTCTTGAACTAGACGTTAACGGTCGCAAACTATCTCTAGGTCACAAGCAGACTAAGGATAATCCATGGGATAAATATGAGGCTGAATTTGGTCTAGGAACTAAGCATGAAGTGGAAATCACTGAAATGGTAGATAAAGGCGCTGTTGTTAAATTCAACGACGATATCACCGTATTCATTCCATCACGTCACCTTGAGAAAGAAGACGGATCCAAGCTTGGTAAAGGTGAGAAAGCCGAAATCGAGATCATTGAGTTCAACAAAGAATTCAAGCGTGTCGTAGGTTCTCACATGGTCATCCATAAAGAAGAGGAAGCAAAAATTGTTAAGGCGGCAGCTAAGCAGCAACAAGAAGCTGATAAGCCAACCCTAGGTGATGCCAACTCTAAACTTCAAGCATTGAAGGACAGAATGGAAGGTAAAGCTCCTAAAGCCGAACCAAAAAAGAAGAAAGCTTCTAAGAAAGCAGCAAAAGAAGAAGAATAGTCTTCAACTTTTATAAATTAGAAATCCCTTGTCATTGAGTTGGCAAGGGATTTTTTTATGGAAAACTTTTGTGATGATTTGGGCGTTCCCTCGGCTTAGGCCTCGGTCGGGCTCTACGCTGCAATCTTTTTGCTACGGCGCATTGCATGCGCCCGTATCAAAAAGGATTTACGCTTCGATCCCTAACGCAAATCGAATTTTAGATATAAGATTGACGGTTTTTGATCAAAGTATTTTTTTTACATACCACATACCACATACCACCATTATTTCCCAAGTTTGATATGGATTATTTACTGGTCAGCTTTTGAAATATCTTTTTCCCTAACCCCTAACCCCTAACCCCTAATCCCTAATCCCTAATCCCTAATTTAAAATTGCACAAGCACTATAAACCATCCATTAATCAAATACTTTATATTTGTAATCCTTACCAGTATCAATGAGTCAAAAAGTCCTTCTCAACGCCGCCCAGATAGATATTATATTGCACAGGCTGGCGTGTCAACTTATTGAGAATCACGGCAATTTTGAAAATACAGCATTAATAGGTTTGCAACCTCGAGGAACTTTTCTGTTGAAGAGACTTAAGGCACTGCTGGAATCTGATTACAATATCAAGCACCTTAGAACAGGACTTCTGGATATCACTTTTTATAGAGATGATTTCCGTCGTGGTGAGGAACCTCTCAAGGCAAATTCTACTGAAATTGATTTTGTCGTTGAAGGAAAGGACGTGGTCATTGTAGATGATGTTTTATATACAGGTCGCAGCATACGTGCAGCTTTGACGGCTTTGCAGTCATTTGGCCGGCCTAAAACCATTGAATTACTGACACTTATAGATAGACGATTTTCCAGGCATTTACCTATTCAACCAGATTATAATGGCCGTCAGGTGGACGCCATAGGTAACCAAAAAGTAAAAGTAATGTGGAAAGAAAATGCACATGAAGACCTGGTGTACCTTTTGAAAAGCAAAGATCAATGAGTCATTTAAGCGTCGATCATTTATTGGGAATTCAATACCTCACACCAGAGGACATTCAATTGATCCATAACACTGCAGATCAGTTCAAGGAAGTCATAAACCGACCCATTAAGAAAGTGCCATCTTTAAGAGATATCACGATTGCAAATCTCTTTTTTGAAAATTCTACAAGAACAAAGCTCTCTTTTGAACTAGCCGAAAAACGTTTGAGCGCAGATGTGATCAACTTTAGCGCCGCCCAAAGCTCTGTCAAGAAAGGAGAAACGCTTATTGATACCGTCAATAACATTCTTGCCATGAAGGTGGATATCGTGGTCATGCGCCACCCCAATCCAGGTGCAGGAGTATTTCTTTCTAAACACGTCAACGCAAGAATAGTCAATGCAGGTGATGGTGCCCACGAGCATCCAACACAGGCTTTATTGGATAGTTATTCCATCAGAGAAAAGCTGGGAACCCTAGACGGAAAGAAAGTGGTGATTGTTGGCGATATATTGCATAGCCGTGTCGCATTGTCAAATATCTATTGCCTCAAGAAACTAGGAGCAGAAGTGATGGTATGCGGTCCAGCAACGCTCATTCCGCGTCATATTGCAGATCTAGGTGTGAAAGTAGAACTGAACCTTAAAAAAGCTTTGGAATGGTGCGATGTAGCCAATATGCTGCGGGTTCAAAACGAGCGTATGGATATTTCCTATTTCCCTAGCGTTCGTGAATATGTCCAGCAGTACGGAGTAACAAGAGAGATTCTAGATAGCCTTGATAAGGAAATCGTGATAATGCACCCAGGACCAATTAATCGCGGTGTAGAAATTACGAGCGAAGTGGCAGATTCAGATCAAGCCATTATATTAAACCAAGTAGAAAATGGGGTAGCAATCCGTATGGCGGTATTGTATTTAATAGCCTCAAAAATTCAGCATAATGACCAGTAAGATTACCGATAAATACACCTTATTAAAAGATGATCGTGACGACGTTTGTGACTTTGCTAATTTCTTGACGCGCATTCATGATAAATTTATGGACGTCAATTTAGTAATTGACATTTTCAAATACGACAAGATGAGTTTGCAGGATTTGTTGTGTTTTCTCACCTTGAGCAACACGCATAGAGCGAACAAGAAATCATTGATAATCATCAACAATGCTATTCCATCAGGTGACATTCCCAATGAAATCATTGTGGTGCCAACCTTGAAGGAAGCAGAAGATATCATTGAGATGGAAGAAATTGAACGCGATCTTGGATTTTAAATGATGGCCTCTTGAAATTGACCATTCTAGGCTGTCACAGTGCCACTCCAAGAGATAACGCGAGACCTACAGCGCAAGTGCTTGAGGTAAAAGGTCACTTGATTCTAATTGATTGTGGTGAGGGAACGCAGATGGCGCTGCGCAAGCATCGCATCAAATTTGCAAGATTCAAACATATTTTCATATCCCACCTTCACGGAGATCACGTATATGGCTTGATAGGGTTGATTTCTACTTTTTGTTTATTGGGTCGTGAGAAGCCGTTGCATGTCTATGGTCCAAAGGGCATCAAAGAAATGATTGAACTGCAATTAAAATTGGGAAATAGCTACATGCCTTTTGAACTGCATTTCACTGAACTGGAAGCTACAAAATCGGTTGAGATATTTGAAGACGAAGCTATAACGGTGAGCACTATTCCGTTGGATCATCGTGTATATACCAATGGGTATTTGTTCAAGGAGAAACCCAATGATCGACACTTAGATATTATCGCGTGTGAGGAACTCAATGTAGAAAAAGCCTATTACCGCAACATTAAAAAAGGAGCAGACTATTTGCGTGATAACGGAGAAGTCATTGCTAATGAGCGATTGACCACACCAGGTGATCCAGCCAAAAGCTATGCATTTTGTAGTGATACTATGTATAAAGAGGATATCATCACTCATATCAAAGGTGCCACAGCATTGTATCACGAGAGTACCTTTCTTCAATCACACGTAGATCTGTGTAAAAAGACCAAACACAGCACAGCGGCCCAAGCAGCCACCATAGCAAAGAAAGCAGAAGTCGGTATGCTAATTTTGGGCCACTACTCCTCAAGATATAAATCCTACGATATGTTCACAGATGAGGCACGGCCTATTTTTGAGAACAGCCACTTCGCTCTGGATGGGAAGGTTTTTGAGATTTGAAAAAAAAGAGAACTGAATATGGAGTATAGAATATGGATGAAAGAATATCTTTATTCCATTATCTATATTCTACCATTTTCTCCAGAGTGCTGACGATTAAATTTTCTTCATCTGTTGCTTCATCATTTTTACTTGATCAGTCAGCATGCCGTGTTTGTCTAGTTTTTTTGCCTCATTCAGTAGGGTAGTGGCTTCACGCTTTCTTCGTTTGGTCATGGCAATTCCAGCAAGGTTGAGCTTTGCTACCGCAAGATCCTGATCCATATTGAGACCTAATTTGATCGCTTTTCTAAAATACTTTTCAGCCTGAGTCATGTTGGTTTGCGAGATCATCAATCCTTGTAGGTAGTTATAGTAACCTTGTTGTTTGGTAACTAGGGCAGCTTCTGGATCTTTTATTTTGGAAAGCCATTTTTGTGCGCCTTCAAAATCTTGCTTTCTCAATCTCAAAAATGCCAGCAGAATGATCTCGTTTTTGAAATACAAAAACACAAAGATTCCGGCTAATAAAATCAACATGATGCCCGTAAGTATCTCGTTTCTTGTGATTTGATATATTGCAAATGCAACGACTAATGCTGCAAGTACTAGTTTGATATTCTTATTAAACATGTCTAGTTTTGTTTGGGCTGCAAATATAGGCAACGCTTGTTATTTCCAGTAGATCCAGTAGGTTGTTTACGCTTTCGCGAAAGCGAACTAATTCCAAATAATGAACTCGAACATCAACATAGTGCAAGTGGAATCCATGAAACTCATAGCTGTTCCAGTGGTAGGATTTCAAAATTTGAGTGAAGCATACAGCCGTTTAATTTCATGGGCAATACCCAAAGGACTAATGGATCATCCCAATACGCAAATGGTTCAAATCTACCACGACAGTGCGAGAGATACAGCTCATGATAATGTACGTATAAGCGCATGTTTAAAGGTGAGTTACGATGTCGAGGTCGATAGCAAGATGAAATTACTGGAGTTAGATCCAGGAAGATGCATTGTCGCTTCCATGCAAACTAAGCCAGCAGAATTTGAGAATTCATGGAAAAACTTATTCAAATGGATGAACGATAATAACCACTTTAAAGCAGACAGCGATCCATTTGAAATACATCACAACAACTATAGGGAACATCCAGAAGGTAAGTGTATCGTGGATCTGTGCATCCCAATTAACTAGAATGTTTACAAGCGGTGAATTATATCTATAAAAATTTATCGATAACGTTGTGTAATCAGAAAGACTTCCTATCTTTGCACCCGATTAAAAATTAAGGTACGACCTTTTATTATAGATTAAACGATGGCACAAAAGAGAACATATCAACCTAGTAAGAGAAAGAGAAGAAACAAGCACGGTTTCAGAGAGCGCATGGCATCTGCAAACGGTCGTAAGGTTCTTTCCCGCCGTAGAGCAAAAGGACGTAAGAAGCTATCTGTTTCAACTGAAAGAAGACACAAACGATAATGGTTCATTATCTGTAAATAACTGGCGTTACTTTTTATAAGTAACGCCTTTTTTTATGCCTTAACATCACGAAATTTACCATCACCCAGAAATACAGACCAATGCCCAAAAGAACTGACATCAAATCCGTATTATTAATAGGTAGCGGCCCTATCATCATAGGTCAAGCCTGTGAATTTGACTACGCTGGTTCACAATCCTTGAGATCCCTGCGTGAAGAAGGAATTGAAACGATTCTAATCAACTCAAATCCTGCCACGATCATGACTGATCCATCAATGGCAGACCATGTGTATCTCTTACCGCTTACGACCAAATCTATACGCAAAATTCTGGAAGAGCACCCACAAATTGATGCTGTCCTACCTACCATGGGTGGACAGACAGCACTTAACTTATGTATTGAGGCACAGCAAAAAGGAATCTGGGAAGATTATAATGTAGATCTAATTGGAGTTGATATTGATGCCATTAATATCACAGAGGACAGAGAGAAGTTTAGAGAATTGATGGGCAAGATAGGAGTTGGTATGGCTCCGCAGGCTACAGCAACGTCGTTCTTGAAAGGAAAGGAAATTGCTCAGGAATTTGGTTTCCCATTATGTATTCGTTCTTCGTTCACTTTAGGTGGCGCTGGTGCGGCTATTGTTCATAAAGAAGAGGATTATGATGAACTACTGACCATGGGTCTTGAGGTTTCTCCTATTCACGAGGTGATGATCGATAAAGCACTTTTAGGCTGGAAAGAATATGAACTGGAATTATTGCGTGACAAGAATGACAACGTAGTTATCATTTGTACGATAGAAAACATGGATCCTATGGGAATCCACACAGGTGACTCCATTACGGTGGCGCCTGCTATGACGCTGTCTGATAGAACGTTCCAAAAAATGCGTGATATGGCTATCCATATGATGCGCAGCATAGGTGAATTTGAAGGTGGTTGTAATGTACAATTTGCCGTTAGTCCAGATGAAAACGAAGATATTATTGCGATTGAGATCAATCCGCGAGTATCTAGATCTTCGGCGCTTGCGAGTAAGGCGACCGGTTATCCTATTGCAAAGATTGCTACCAAATTGGCTTTGGGTTATTCTCTGGATGAATTGAACAATCAGATTACAGGAAATACATCGGCGTTATTTGAGCCAACGTTGGATTACGTTATCGTAAAAATTCCTCGTTGGAACTTTGACAAATTCGAAGGATCTGACCGTACGTTAGGTCTTCAAATGAAGGCAGTTGGTGAGGTGATGGGAATAGGTCGATCGTTTCAGGAAGCACTTCACAAAGCCACACAATCCTTAGAGATCAAGCGTAACGGTTTAGGAGCAGATGGAAAAGGTTATACAGATTATAACCAGGTCATCGACAAGCTGACTAACGCAAGCTGGGATCGGGTTTTTGCATTATATGACGCGATCGCTATGGGCATCTCGCTATCGAGAATCCACGAGATCACACGTATCGATATGTGGTACTTAAAACAATTTGAGGAACTACACGAGCTAGAAAAGGAAATAGGGAAGTATGATATTAGTTCGCTTTCGCGAAAGCTGCTACTAGAAGCAAAACAAAAAGGATTTGCAGATCGTCAAATAGCACACATGCTAGGATGTTTGGAATCTGAGGTTTACAAAAAGCGCGAGGAGATGAATGTCAATCGCGTTTACAAACTGGTGGACACTTGTGCTGCAGAATTTAAAGCAGATACACCCTATTACTACAGTACGTTTGAGGCAGACGTAGAAACGCCAGATGGCAAGCGATCTGCTCAAAACGAAAGTATCGTTACCGACAAGAAAAAGGTCATTGTACTAGGTTCAGGTCCTAATCGAATAGGTCAAGGAATTGAGTTTGATTACTGCTGTGTGCATGGTGTTTATGCCGCTCAGGAATGTGGCTATGAAGCCATTATGATCAACTGTAATCCAGAAACAGTATCTACCGATTTTGATACAGCAGATAAACTTTACTTCGAGCCTGTTTTTTGGGAACATATCTATGACATCATCAGGCATGAAAAGCCAGAAGGCGTTATCGTTCAGCTAGGAGGACAAACGGCTTTAAAGCTAGCTGAAAAACTGGATCGTCACGGTATAAAAATCATAGGAACGAGTTATGAAGCTTTGGATCTTGCAGAAGATCGTGGGCGTTTTTCAAAATTACTACAGGAAATCAATATTCCTTATCCAGAATTTGATATTGCCACAACACCAGATGAAGCTCTTAAAGTAGCTGATGTCCTGGATTTCCCAATTCTAGTTCGCCCATCTTATGTATTAGGTGGACAAGGAATGAAGATCGTGATCAACAAGCAGGAATTGGAAGAACACGTGGTTGATATCTTGCGCAAGATTCCAAATAATGTATTGCTACTCGATCACTATCTCGATGGTGCCATAGAGGCAGAGGCTGATGCCATTTGTGATGGTGAAAACGTTTACATCATAGGTATCATGGAGCACATTGAACCTTGCGGAGTTCACTCTGGAGACTCTAATGCTACCTTGCCGCCTTTTAATTTAGGCGACCTAGTGATGCAACAAATTAAGGATCACACTAAGAAAATTGCTTTGGCATTGAAGACCGTAGGTTTGATCAATATACAGTTTGCGATCAAGGATGATATGGTTTATATCATTGAGGCCAACCCGCGTGCGTCTAGAACAGTTCCATTTATTGCCAAGGCTTATAAAGAGCCTTACGTAAATTATGCAACTAAGGTGATGCTAGGACATAACAAGGTAACCGACTTTAATTTCAACCCGCAGTTAGAAGGATATGCGATCAAGCAACCGGTATTCTCTTTCAACAAATTCCCGAATGTCGATAAGCGATTGGGACCAGAAATGAAATCAACTGGAGAAAGCATCTTGTTTGTAGATAGCTTGAAGGATGATGAGTTTTATGAGTTGTATGCTAGGCGTCGTATGTATTTGAGTAAGTAATTCATTGAAAGGCTTTATAGATTTGAAAAAGACCTGATTTTTTTATCAGGTCTTTTTATATTTAAGCTTTTAGAATAAAGATTTTTAACATGAAACGTATCCATTTTGCAAATCATAAAAGGAATTTTTGGTTATTAGTTCTGTTACTGTTGGCTGTTTTTGGTGGAATCGTTGGAGCCTTTGAACTCATACCTTTTGAAAATGAAAAATGGGACAATTACCTTGTTGCAATTAGCTCATTCTCTAATGCTGTATTTGTTTCCCATTTCTTCTGGTATAAAAACTACGTCCAATGGAGTAAAGGAGGAATGTACATTAAGATCAAAAAATTATTTGGTAAAACAGTTACTTTTAAAAAAGTGATGTCTATTGGTTTGAAAGAAAACGTATTGTGCATAGATCAAAAATATGAGGATACTATTGAGATAGATTTGAGTCATATTGCAGAAGAAGATCGAGGTTTTTTGTATCAATTGATTAAGGAAAGAGTGAACTGTGAAGATGTTGTATTACAGTAATAATTATTAGCAAAAACTTTTCATCAAATTCATTAGAAATTCAACAAATAAAATTTGACAGCTTTACCGGCACTTGGAAAGTGGTTCCAATCATTGTTTTAATGATTGTTGCAGTAGCAATAGGTTTCTTTGAGGTAATTAAATTTCAAGATGAATTTTGGAACAAAGCATTTGCAGCAGCCGCGAACCTGTTTCCGGTATTTTATTTTGGTAGAGTGTTCTGGTACAAAAATTATGTACAATGTAACAGGCGTGGTATCATGATAAAGGTTAAGTCTTTCTCAAGTACAAACTTTAGTTTTAGCGACTTGAATACAGTTGAGTTGGAAGACAACAAACTCACAATAAAACACGGCGGTAAGACTAGTGTTCTCAATTTAGGTCACATTGTTGAAAAAGATCAACAGAAGCTTTTAAGTTTGATCGAAAATCATGGGTTTGAATCATCAACAGTGACTTCTTAATTAATTAATCACCCAATTTTACATTATAATCCTTCAGCTGCTCCACAAACTCATCCGCATTAAAGTTGGTGGCTTTCATTTCCTTGGAGCTTTTGCGTTTGATGGTTTTGCGTCTGATTTCTCGGGAGAACCGTCTTATGTGTGAGTCGGTGCTTAATTTTAAACCAGGAACGGTGACTGTATTTCCATCTCCATCTTTTGCTACCATGGTTACATAGCTGGAATTACAGTGTTTTTTAGCACCAGACTTGATATCTTCTGCATCCACGCGTATCCCAACCACCATCGATGTTTTACCTACATAATTCACCGTGGCTTTAAGGGTTACCATTTCGCCCACTTCTATAGGAGCTAGAAAGTCTACAACGTCTACGCTAGCCGTTACACAATAATTATTACTATGTTTTGAGGCGCACGCAAAAGCGATCTGATCGATCAATGATAGTATGTGTCCACCGTGAATTTTCCCTGAGAAATTGGCATGCGACGGCAACATCAACATGGATATGACGACTCTGGATTCTTCTGGGGTTTTAAATTTTGCAGACATGGTTGTGGTGGGTTGTTACGCTTTCGCGAAAGCGAGATCATTCAAAATCTATTTACTTTGAAACTAGAAAAAGGAACTAGCTACAAACTAGTTGCGATTGAAGTGCGGTGATTGTTCCAGAGAGGCTTCTGTGATGAAATATTTGGTATCTCCCCAAAAGAAAAAGGTGCCAAAACGCTCTTCATATTTCAGTTTGACGTACTGCCCTTGATATTCCTGCAGCTTTTTGATAACTTCTTCTTCCTCATCCAAAACTGAGAACGAAAAAATCTGTGCTCCAGAAATCCCTTGAGAAATCTCTCCTTCCCAAGTTTTAACTAGATATCCTTTGCTGGAAAACTTGATCAGTTCACCACTACGGTAACCGTCAGAGTAGGTGGCAAAATATAGAAACGCATACCATATCACGGCAAGCAATAGAATGGTGGCGAGGATAACGCCCAGAATCTTTCTCATAATCCAAGTATTTGTTGAAAGGCAATTCCCGTCAGGATCGCGATACCAAAACTAAGCAATGTCCCGATCAAAACGTATTCCGTCAACTTCATATTACTCTCGCGGTTGAGATCGCCGAATCTAAAAACAGATTTGGCCGCCAGTAAAAATCCAACCGCACCGAATTGGCCCACTACGATAAAGACAAAAACCAAAAGTCTCTCAATAATGCCTATCCAGTTGCCCGCATTCTTGAGCGAATCAATACCTGCACTTTCAGGATTGAGTTTCCAGCGTGTGAAGAATATCTTGAGTCCAAAGCTTACCGGTGTGGTGAGAAACAAAAGGCATAAGACAAATGCCCAGAATCGTGCAGGCAACTCCCAATTCATTTCGGTAAACGTTTGATTGTGAAAGATCCATATCGCTATGATTACAGAAATATGCGCCACCTGATCTGCGAGATAAAGCCAGCGTTTGTTCTTCTTGTTTGTGCCGTACAGTTTACCCAGATCGATGAGGTAATGCGTGATCATTATGATCACCGCCACATACCAAAGTCTTAGATCCCATAGGGCAATCATGGTAAGTGCACCGTGAATTAATATGTGGATATATAATGCGGTAGATTTGATCTTGCGTTCTTCCTTGTCTTTGACGCTTTTGTTGGTCTGGAAAAGATAGTCTCCCGCAAGATGCGCGATAAGTAACCTAAATAGTAGTGCTAGCGCCATTGCTTACGTCGTTATAGTATTGTTCAAATAATTGTGATAGCTCCTGTGTTTCATGCCAGTTGGCACGAGTAAGTCTACGGCTTGCCGTTGCCTGTTGAATGCCTAGTTTTTTCCCTAGTTCTTCTTGAGTCCATTCTGGATGACTTAATTGTTCGTAGACTATTGCCGCGGCATTCTCTGTCCAGTCATCCATATAAAGCATTGCCATTTTCAATGCGGTGTTCATATACTTATCTAGCTGATGATCTGATCGCACCATGATGTTTTGTCCCTTTTTCTTTAGGGAGTCCAGCAGTTCTCCAGATCGGGTCAATGCGCTACCGGTAGATATGGCAATATTGTTTTCTGCGATTTGAATGTTTCCTATGCCTATAGCGATTCTAACGTCTAGCTTCTCAAACCTTTTTAATGCAGCTTTTAATTTGATGGATGTGAGTAGGCCTTGCTCAGGCTGGTTCAACTTTGCCTGAAAGCTATCGCCTCTATAAATTTGATACATTCCTTCTGTGGAATACGCGCTCAAGATATCCTTTAACACGGACAGATATTTATCTGGATCGTGCTTTTGGGAATTGATGATATCGCCGGCTATAACTACTTGCATAGGTATTACGTAATTATGTAATAATTCAAATATATTACATAAATGTGTAATAAAAGCATATTATTACATAAAAGCGTAATAATTAAAAATATTACGTAAATGCGTAATAATACAGAATATTACCTAAAAGTGTAATATAATCTGCTAGAGGTGTACTTATAAAAGTCTACTCTTCACTATCATCAGCTGCATCCAATTCCAAATAATCGGGATCGTTGTCAACGGCACGACGTACGAGCTTTTCATTGATGGATTTATTGGCTTTGGCTCCCAATTTTTTGAGACGTTCTACACGACCTATCAGGTTTCCAGAACCTTCAGTCAATTTATTCATACTAGCAGAATATGATTTCTTTACTGTGTCGAGCTGCGCGCCCACTTTGATAAGATCATCAGAAAGGCCGACAAATTTATCGTAAAGCGACCCTGCGGCTTTAGCAATGTCTAACGCATTCTTTTGCTGCTTTTCATTTTGCCACATGGTATCAATGGTACGCAAAGTCGCCAATAATGTAGTAGGAGTGACAATCACAATATTTTTGTCAAAAGCGTCTGTATAGACATTGTTGTCTGCATTAAGGGCTGCTGCAAAAGCTGGTTCAATAGGTACAAACAACAATACAAAATCTGGACTATCGATGGAGTAGAGCTCATGATAATTTTTAGCAGATAAATCGCTAACGTGTTTACGCAAAGCGTTCACGTGCGCTTTTAAATATTGATTCTGCAGATCTTCATCTTCTTCATTTACCCAGCGCTCATAAGCATTGAGGGAAACCTTAGAGTCAATCACCATTTTATTACCGCCAGGAAGATGAATAACCACATCTGGAAAATACGTCTTGCCATCTTCTGTTCTAACGCTTTGTTGCACCTCATATTCTGATCCTTTTTCAAGTCCAGATTTTGATAGTACACGTTCAAGAACAAGCTCACCCCAATTACCTCTCATTTTAGAATCTCCTTTTAAGGCTTTGGTAAGGTTGCTGGCATCCTTACTCATTTGCTCATTGAGTTCCTTTAAGCCTATAATTTGCTGGCGCAGGGAACTCTGACGATCGATGGTATCTTTATGTGTGTCCTCAACACGCTTTTCAAAGTTCTTGATTTTCTCCTGCAGCGGATTCAAGATCTGCTCGATATTCACTTTATTTTGAGTCGTGAACTTGGTGCTTTTCTCATCCAGAATTTTATTCGCAAGATTTTCAAACTCCTTGGTAAACTTCTCATTCAGTTTTTCAAGTTCCGCTTGTGAGTTGGAGTATTTTTCTTCTGCCTTTTCGTGGATGGTGCGCATCTGGGCGAGTTGGACGCTCAGGTTTTCCTTTTCTCGATTTAGTTCTGTGTAGTTTTCTTCCGTTTTGGAAAGTCTCGTACGCAATTCTTCTAGAGTTTCTTTTTTCTGAAAAACTTCTGCACTCAACGCACTTTGTGCGTTGCGCAATTGATCACGCTCGCTGGTGACTTGCTTTCCTTCTTCAACTAATAGCGATAGCCTTTCTTTCTCCGTTTCTAGAAATTGCAATGGCGATGAAAATTTGCTCTTGGCAAAAAACCAGCCTATTAAGGCTCCAACCACTAATCCTGCGATGAGCAAAAGCACCGCAAACACATCTGCCGTCATAAAATTTGATTTATCGTAAAGTTACAAAGTCATAGCCGGCGATCTAAAAATGAATCGCGGCAGTTATTCACATTTCGCCTGTGGATTCACTAATGCTATAACTTCCATTCTCCCATTTCAAAAACGGTGATGGGAACATTTGTTCCAGAATGTTCTTTTCCTTGAATTCCCTTATGCTTTTGAACCGAATGTATCCTTCATGAAAATATACCACTTGATCTGCCAGCACCGTTGCCATAGCAATCTCGTGTGAGGAAAAAATGATCGTCCGATTATGGTTCCTGCAGTGTTTTTTGAGCAGTATCAATAGTTCTGCTTTGTGATGGATATCGAGATGGCTCGACGGTTCGTCCATTAGGATATATTCCGTCTCTTGAACTAACGCTCTCGCTATAAGTGCGCGTTGCAACTGCCCATCGCTCAAGGTAGAAAGCTGTCTTTCTTTCAGTTCGGTTAGTTCAAAGTCGGTTAGGATTTGATCGATGACTGATTGATCTGCTGGTGTGAGTTTCCCAAGAAAGTTGGTATATGGCGCGCGGCTTATTTCCAGCAATTGGCGTACGGTGATGGACGTGCTCATCGATCGGTCTGTGGTCAGGATCGAGATTTGCTGTGAGAGTTCTTCCAGATTGATTTCGGTGATTGATGCGCCGTTGAGTGAGACGTTTCCATCCAGTAAGTGGCTACCGTTTGCCATGCATCTCAACAAGGTGGATTTGCCCGTACCATTTGCACCTATGATGGTTATGAATTTCGCTTTCGCGAAAGCGATATGACCTACACATTTTGCAAGCGTCTGGCTGTCGTAACCTATTTTTATGTCCTGTAAAACCAGCATCAGAATCTAAGGTATCTTTTTTTGACGATGAGCCAAATGACGAGTGGTGCGCCTACCAGCGATGTGACTGCGTTGATGGGCAGCGAGTAATTTGAGAATGGCAGTTGAGCCACCATGTCACAGGCAAGTAACAACGATGCACCGATGATGATCACCAGCGGAATCAACTTCTTATGATCCATACTGGGCAAGATCAATCTGGCGATATGCGGCACGGCAAGGCCTATAAATGCTATGGGTCCAGCAAATGCTGTGATGCTGCCTGCCAGGATACAGGTAATGGAAATGATGATCCAGCGTGTTCTGGTTATGTTGATTCCTAGGCTGCGAGCATAAGTTTCTCCCAGTAGTAATGCGTCCAATGGTTTGATGATGAGTAATAGCGCCACTAACGACAGCACTACAAGAAAGGCGATGACCGCCAACTCATTCCAGGTGAGGTTTCCTAAACTTCCCAAACCCCAAAACACATAACGTCGCAATTGCTCGCTGGGACTAAAATATTGCAAAATACCAACGATAGCGCTACTCAGGCTGCCAACCATTAAACCTATAATCAACAATCCCATCGTATCCTTGATACGGAATGAGATCAAAATAATCAACAAAAAAACGGCCAAACTTCCCGCAATACTGGAGGCGATTACCCCAAATCCAGAAACCAATGAGAATCCCAACAAGGAACTGCCCATGATAGAAATTGCGACGCCCAACCCTGCACCAGATGAAATTCCCAGCACAAAAGGTCCCGCCAGCGGATTCCTAAACAATGTCTGCATCAACATACCGGCGATGGCAAGTCCTGCGCCAGTAAGTACGGCCATGATCGCTCTAGGTAATCGCAGCTGTGTGATGATATATTCATCTGTAGTGTCTGGCGCGCCCATCAAAATATCCCAAATGTCAGAAAGCGATATGTACACAGATCCTAAAGCGATATCCGCTATAAACAATAGCAGGAGCAGAGCGATCAATACTATGTAGGTGGACGTTTTCAATCAGTTAATGGATCAAAGAAGTGGAGTTCTCGGTTTTCACCAGGTTCAGAATGAAAGATGGTAATCAAATCCTGCAATACAAGATCTGGTCGCATGGCTGCAGATTCATAATAAATAACACCGCCAGTCGCGCCTTGTCGCAAGGCAAACGTGTATAATTTCTTCTCTTCAAATGCCTGGAAAAGTTCGTAAGATTTATTATCGGCTAGCATTTGAGAGTAGGATGTGTATTGACTAGGTGCGATCCAGTAATCGGCTGTTTGTGCATCTTTCAATACGGTTTCCATGCTGTATGATAATGATCCAGATCCTTGGGTTTCTTTATAAATGTAAGAGCCGCCAGCATCTTCAATCAAGCGACCTTGCCAGGAGTTTCCATATGGTAAATACCACACGTCTTTCCAGGTGGCACCAGCAATGACGGTGGGTTTTTCAAGTTCTTTAACGCTGGCTTTGGCAGCTAGATAATCGGCTTCAATCTGGTTGAAAATATCAAATGCTTCCTTTTCCTTATCAAACAAAATCCCAAAAACCTTGATCCATTCCGCTCGTCCTAGCGGATGTTGCTCGGTCCAGTCGCCATTGTAAAGAACAGGAATGCCAGCATACATCATGCGTTCATAAGTTGGATTGTCTGCATCGATGCCGTAGCCTATGACAAGATCTGGAACTAGTGCAATCGTGCGTTCCAGATTCACCTCTTCATTAGCACCTAGATCTTCCACATCGCCTGCGTCAATATGTTTGCGCATTTCTGGCGAGCTTATGTAATCAGTATCTGGAAACCCTATGAGTTTTTCTGTTTCTTGCAATAAAACAAGTGGCGGTATATGTGTCGTGGATGTGGCTATTAATTTTTTGATCGGAATATTTACATCGCCAATATTTGCGATACGATGGAAATCCAATTGCAGCGTATCTGTAGAGCTGGGCCATGGATTATTGATGGTCAAACGGTAGCCACCATCAATAGTCTTCAAGTCAAAACCTTTGGCATACTTGACTTCTAGAGTGTCTGTGACTCTGATTTCTGTACTTGAATCAGCTGGATTTTCGTTTTTACACGAGAGGAAGAAACTTATAAAAATCGAGCAGGCGAGAAATGTCCATTTGTCCATAGACGCCAAAAATAGAATTATTCCATGGAATCAATCCACAATTATCAATATGCTAAACATTGGTGAGCAGTCCATTTAATGTAGTTACATTTGCGGCTAGTTATAGGTTATGTTTTTGCTTCGGCACTGCTCAGCAACCTCGTTGGTTGCAAAATTATTATGAGTAGTTCCGCTTTCGCGAAAGCGTATTAAAAGGGAATCTGGTGCAACTCCAGAACTGTTCCCGCAACTGTAAAGAATCTGTGCTACCTGCGCAGCCCAAGAAATTGGGATTTCATGACACGTCACTGAGCAATCGGGAAGGCCATGAGATATTCAAGTCAGGAGACCTGCCATAACAAATTTGAATTGTAAACCTTCGGGATAGAGGTGTGCGATGGATAGGTTTTTAATAAATCTTGTTATGAGAATGCGGCTTATTGGCTGCGTTATCAAGCCATCTTCACGTGTTCCCGATCTTAAAAGAGATCGATGATCAAATATTTTTTAGTAGCATTTTCACTTGCTTCAAGTCTAGTTGTAACCGCACAAATTGATACCACTACCACAAGATTGGAAAAGGTAACGGTAACCTCAGCTTCCAAATTTGAACAGGATCGTAAGGACAGCGGTAAACCCGTTATCAAAATCACACAAGCAGATATTGAAAAGCAAAGCGCCTCCAGCCTTGCCGATCTTTTGAACCAATATGCAGGTATTGAGATCAATGGTGCGCGTAGTAATACCGGTCAGAACTTATCCTACTTTATTCGTGGTGGGAACAATCGACAAGTATCTTTTCTTATCGATGGCGCTCAAGTAAACGATCCTAGTTTGATTGCCAGTGATTTTGATTTGCGATTAGTTGACTTGGGTCAGATTGAGGAAATTGAAATTTTAAAAGGTGCATCGAGCACACTTTATGGAGCAAATGCCAGTACAGCGGTCATCAATATTAAGCTGAAGGAAGCTGCGAGAAAAAAATTGCGAATATCGGTTGGTTCATTCGTGGGTACCAACTCCAGTGCTGAGGATCAAGAGTTTAGTCCTGATGAGATTACCAACTCCATCAATGCTAGTGGTAGATTGAATAATGGTTTGACTTATGCGGCAGGATTTCATCATCAATACACTTATGGATTGAGTGCCGTGGAACCTCTAGATGGTAGTGATGCTAGAGCAGATAAATTCAACCGGGTGAATGGATTGGGAAGAATAGGATACGATAATCAGAATAATTTCAAGTTGACGAGCTACGTTTCCTTTGATGAATACAAAGCTGAATTTGACAACTTTGATTTCACAGACGCAGATAATGAAACTTACAGCAGACAAATACGTTGGGGAACCAATGCAGAATACAATTACTCTGATAAAGGATCCATTGTGTACAATGATGTGAGCACTCATACGAGAAGAGATACACGTAGTGGCTCGCCTACTATATTCAATGCAGATGGATATTCGCTGGACCTATATAACAAGTATGCCTTTAACTTATCTGCAGATGGTGCTCATGAATTAAAGACAATTCTAGGATTCAATTTTAGAACCGATAGTTTTGAAAGTGAGTCAGTGCCATTTGATGGAACTAATTTTGAAGAAACAGCAAACGAGGACGATACCAATTTTCAGATCTATGATCCTTATGTGAACGTAGTTTATGAAAGTAGTTTTGGCTTGAATCTCAATACAGGAATACGTTACAATATTCACAGCGATTATGATAGTGAGTTTGTGTATAGTGTGAATCCGTCAGTGGATTTTGATCTTGAAGAATCAGTTTTGAAAGTTTACGGTAGTTATAGCACGGCTTACATCACGCCATCGCTGTATCAACTATTTGATCGAAGCTTCAATCTAGGTAATCCAGATCTACAGCCAGAAACCAACACAACTAGAGAAGTAGGAGCAGAGTGGTTTATGAACAAGACTAGTTTAACCGTGAGTGTTTTTGACCGTAGGTCAGAAAACGAAGTGATTTTTATAAGCGATCCAGTGACTTTTGCAGGTTCCTATGCTAATGCTGATATCAACACACAAGTGTTCGGTTTTGAAGCTAGTTTAAAGACCAGTATTAACGAGAGGATTGATGTGCAAGCCAATTACTCTTTCGCAGACCGGACTGATGATCTTGTGATCTCAAGAGTTCCAAAACAAAAAGTCAATGCTTCCATACGCTCGCTAGTGATGGATCGCACGTATGTGACGTTGAGATATCAATACAACGATCCACGACAGGATGCCTTTTTCAATAACACGACTTTCGTTACGGAATCGGTTACACTGGATGCTTATCAGTTGGTGGATATTGATGCCACCTATAAATTGAAGAATAAGGATTTGACCTTTTTTGCTGGTGTATCTAATTTGTTCAACGAGGACTTTACAGAACTTTACGGTTTCCAGACACGTGGTCGCAATTACAAATTAGGACTGCGAGTGAACTTGTAATCATTTCAATAGAAACACCAGCGGTGTTGCCACTCGCTGATTCCAGAATTTCTCACTGTGTTCATGGCCCTCAAACTTTATGGATCTGTAGTTGGATTGATTGTATCCAGCTTCTTTGAACATTTGATCCACTCGGTTTTGATGAGGTTCATAGGCTGCGTCTAGCGTTAAGGTTCCATAATCAAAATAGAACTTGTGCGTTTTAGGATCTGGAATGCGGTTAGGGATATCCTGCATCATGGCTTCTCCTAAAACTGGAATTGGAAAGTGAGTGCTCAAACATCCAGCACCTCCAAAAATCTCTGGATACTCCATAAGTGCATACATTGAGATCAAACCGCCCATGGACGCGCCCATGACAAAAGTGTCTTCCCGCAAGGTAGAAGTCTGGTAGTTTTGATCTATGAATGGTTTCAATTCTGCCGTCATGAACTTTAGATAGTCGTCGCTATACAACCTGTCGTATCCTGTATTTTCTTTTAATTGCGCTTTCGCGAAAGCTGACTCAACCGCATCATCGGGCATTTGAGGCATGTACTCGCTGAACCGTTTCTTTCCCGTATTCCATGAGTTCACAACAATGGTAGGCGATATAGCACCAGCCGTCAATAGGGAATCCATCTTCTCATCGATCTCCCAAGAAGTGCCGTAGCTGGACGTTTCTTTATTGAAGACATTCTGGCCGTCGTGCATATAAAGAACCTGGTAGCTCACGTCCTTTTTAGGATAGCCGGCAGGCAACCATACTTCTACATTGCGCTGGTCAACGTAGCTGGATTTGAAGTCGTTGTAATAAATGATAGAGTCATTATATATAGGATTAGCAATGACTTGATCATTTACAGCAATCACTGGATTGGGCTCAAATACATTTTGCGGACTGCGATCCTTGCAGGAATAAATGGCCAATAGTCCTATTACGACCATCAAATTCTTTGCGAGTGCGAGGTGATTCATTTGATAAATGTTCATGAGATACCTATTTATTTCAAATATAATAAGATTCAATTCAGGATAGATTTATAAATAAATCAGTTCAAATACACGATTATCTGTTTAAGTGTAATTTAAGGCGATTTTATGACAATGTTTTAATATACTGTTTATTAGTTATTTAAGTAGGTCATGTGCATTTTATCGACGTTTTTTGTTTGTTTATCGTTTAAATGTGTCGCATATTTGGATCATCAATAAAACGATAACAATCTAAATCTCTACACAATGAAAAAATTTACACTCACCGCAGCCATCCTCTTTACAGCAGCAACCTTTGTTTCCTGTTCCACTGACTCTGAAGGTATGGACGGTATCGACGATACCAGCGCACTGGTAAGCGGTCCCAAAGTAACCTTGTTTACAGGCAGCAACACATCAGGCAAGATCAACATGTTTGATATGACCGATAGAAAGAACATCACCAACAAATCATTCAAGTCTGCAAGTACAGACGGTAACGGTATCCACTACGATCCAATCAACGACTGTCTTTTTGAGGCTTCAAGATCAGAGCGTAACGTCCTTGTATTTGAGAACCTTAACAACAACGAGTCCGGTGCAGCACTTGCACCATCCATCATGTCTGACGTACAGGTAGAGAACCCAAGGGATATTGCCATCTCTGGAGACCGTATCGTGGTATCCTCTGATGCCACTGGACCACGCGACAGCAACAAGTTCTATGTATATGAGTCCACTTCAAACAGTGTTAGACTGGTAAACGTATATGAGACCGGTAACCAACACTGGGGAATCTTCCTTGCGGGTAACACCTTATACGCAGCCATAGACAACAGCGGTAGAATAGCAGTCTACAACGACTTTTTCTCAAAGCCTAGTGGTGAGCTTACCGCAGACGACCAGATCACTATTGAAGGAGCACAGTCCTTAAGAGGAATCACCTATGACGAGGTTGAGGACCAACTCTTCCTTGCAGATGTTAGAAACCCATTGGACGACAGCGACGGTGCGATCCACACGATCAAGAACTTCTCTGTCATCTACAGCGGTCTTGAGGCTTACGGTACGATAAGCGAGGTAAACACGGTAAGCGGTGCAGAAAGCATGCTTGGAAATCCGGTTGATCTGGAATACGACAACATTGGAAAGGTCCTTTACACGGCAGAGCGCGCTACCAACGGTGGTATGGCACTTGCCTTTGACATGAATACTACTGGAAACATGAAGCCCATGATGCAACAGTCCGTATCTGGTATCTCCAGCATCTACCTTAACGTAGAGTAACACACAACGATTTTATAGTACAATTTGTAGAGTAGATTGTAGAAAAGAGAGAGACCCAACTAGGGTCTCTTTTTTTTGCTCCATATTTTTTGTTGAGGTCTGTAGGGAATCTCGCTTTCGCGAAAGCGGAACAATTATATTCTTATTCCTTGAGACCAAACTTTATCGCAAGCAGTAAAAGAAAGAATGCCAGAAAACCAACCAAAATCCACTTGACGCCTTTGTAATTTTTGCGATGCAGGATTTTATCCTTACCATACATGAAGTAAATCAAGATCACAAAGGCCACAAAAAATAGCGCTGCAAAAACTAGCTGGCCATCAGAGAACATGGCATCTTTAATCGCTAACATGGAAAAATTCATAACCGTCATATTTTTTGTAAAATTACAATACAATAGATCAACAAACCATGAAGAAGAATATCGATGCCGTAAGAGAGTTTCATAAGGCCTTCAAATTAAATATTCAGGACGAACCCACAATCAATATCTCGCTGGAACGTAAGTTGTTGCGTTATGAATTGATGCTTGAGGAAAATGAGGAATATTTAGAAGCCGCTAAAAATGATGATCTCATTGAAGTAGCAGATGCACTGGGCGACATGCTCTACATTTTATGTGGAACTATCATCGAGCATGGAATGCACGATGTCATTGAGGATGTCTTTGATGAGATCCAGCGATCCAACATGAGCAAACTAGGTGCTGATGGTGAGCCAATTTATAGAGAAGATGGAAAAGTCTTGAAAGGACCAGATTATTTCAAACCAGATTTTGGCGCTATTCTCAACAAACATCAATAATTATGACCAATGACCAAGTTTATCCGGTAGAGTTACCACCGTTGGAAAACTCAGAGTTCAAAAAGCATCCTAAACGCTTTTTGAATAAAAAGTTGCTATCGAAGCTTATCATTTTTGTACCGTTGTTGATAGCGGCCATTAGCTTCATTTTTGTGATTGATGAACAATGGTTCACTTGGTCAGTTATTCCAATATGGTTGGTGTTATTACTGATTACCTTGTTTTTTTCATACAAAGAATATTTCGTGCGTGGCTATGTGCTTAGGGAGTTGGATATAACGTACCGGCATGGCTGGATTTTTCATCATGAGACTACAGTACCATTCAATAGGATACAGCATACAGAAATTAAAGATGGTCCCATCGACCGTTTGTTCAATCTATGTGAACTGGAGATTTATACCGCCGGTGGTAGCTCTTCAGACCTGAGTTTATCTGGACTTGATCCAGAAGATGCTAAAAAACTGAAGGAATTTATTTCTCACAAGACCGCACTGCATGCTTGATTTGAGCGAACCAAGACGACAGAGTCGCAAAAGCATACTGCTTTACGTCTTCAAAAATATTAAGGGACTCATTGCGGTCGCTCTTTATTCGGCTTTTGGGATCAATAATTTTGCGGATTATAGAATAATGATTGGTATTGCTGCCGTTGCGGTAATCCTGGGTTTAGTATCACCAATTCTTAGTTACTACTATTTTACCTTTCACGTAGAGGAAGATGAGCTCATCATTCAAAAAGGTGTGCTCAACAAAGAGCGTAAAGCTATTCCTCTAGAACGCATTCAATCTGTCAATATCACGCAGAATCTCGTTCAAAGAATTCTTCAACTCGTTGCTGTTGAAGTGGACACCGCAGGCTCTAAAGCCAAAGAGCTTGAGATTCCAGGTTTGAGTCGGTCGTTTGCAGAATCTTTCAAAAATCTGTTGCAGGACAAGCGTGAACAAAACTTGGTTTTAGATGAAGAAAATCTAGAAGGATCCACAGGTGATAACTCTATAGAGACGCCTGTAGAACGAAATGCTGTTAAAACCAGCGAGCTTTTATCGCTTGGGATTATAGATCTTTTTAAAATTGGTATTACCCAAAACCACTTGCGCAGTGGTGGACTTGCACTAGGTGTAGTGTTTGGATTCTGGTATAACATCAAGGACTTTGTTGAGAAATTCTATGGTGATTTATTTGAAGGGTTTGAGTGGGAAAATATGGTGGGTTATGCCAGTTTGAGTTTATTGGTTGTTGCTGCACTTTCGCTCATTCTAGTTTCAGTAATTGTAAGTGTGGTTCTAGTTTTTAATAAATATTATGGCTACAAACTGCGACGTAGCGGCGACTACTTAGAAATTGAGATGGGTTTGCTCAATAGACGAGAGATCAAAATCCCTATTCAGAAAATACAGATTTTAGAATTCTATAGTAATCCACTGCGTAGGATGCTTAATTATCAAACAGCTAAAATCCATCAAGCCCAATCACAGGGAATTTCTTCTACAGGAGCAGAGGTTCCTGCTTGCAGTCCAGCAATGATTGCACTTTTGAGAGAATTAATTTTTGACCACACCATAGAAAAGTCTGCTCAGCCTTCAAAGTCCATTGCTATATCACACGCTAGATTGACTTTTTACGCGACATTTTTGCCCTTGATTTTTTCGATTGCTGCATCAGTTTATTTTGAGATTTATATGCTTGGCGTTTTGGCATTTTTGTTATTTAATTGGCTGATTTACACCTCGTATCGCGATGGACAGAATACCAGAATTGATTCAGATGAAGAGTTGGTAGAGCTGCGGTCTGGATGGTTGTTTCACAAAACCATCCTTATTCCTATTTATAAAATTCAAGCTGTTGAGAAGTGGCGTAGTGTATTTCTCAAGCGTCGACAGCAAGTTCATTTCACTATTCACACGGCTGCTGGTTCACGCGGTTTGCGGTATTTCTATAAAAAAGAAATTACCGATCTTAAGAATAGATTACACAACTTAGTGCTCGTTTCCAAGCGTCACTGGATGTAATTAATATTCTCGAGTATCCGTTACTTGAGCAACTTTCCAGCTGTCATCTATATAAATCATGGTGAAAACATTGCGGCCGCGATGCGATAGCTTTCCATTGACATAGAATTCATAATCTGTATGGACGCTGGCGATGTCATTGTCTGCAGTAGTTTTTAAAGAAGTCAGCCGTTCCTCAAAAGAGACTTTTTGTGGTATCGACGCAATGGATTTTAGAAAGTCGTCAATGGTTGTTGTACTTAGCTTGCGGTCAGATCCTCTAATTGCTAATGATTGCATACTGGCGTTTTCTACGAATTGATTTTTCAGTGCTACGGTATCCTGTTTATGGAAATTTTGAAAGAATAACTCAACCGCCTTACCGGCTGGATGTTCATTGAGCAGAACTGTAGAGGATGCAGTTGCAGATATTAGTCGGGAATTAACTTCTAAATTTTCCTGCGATGCCATTGAATCTGATTTAGTTTGCGCTTGCGCGAAAGTGAAATTAATAGCGAGAACTACAATCGGTAAAAGAATATTTTTGAACATGATGGTTTTCTTTAAGTGCATTTAATATTACTATTTTTACGCAACAAAACGAAGATATGTCCACAGCCAAAAAGGAATACAAACGCATTACCGTCAAATCGCTAACTGAAATGAAGGCCGCTAATCAAAAAATTAGCATGTTGACAGCTTATGATTTTACAATGGCAAAAATCATTGACAATGCAGGTGTGGATGTGATTCTTGTAGGTGATAGTGCGAGTAATGTTATGGCTGGTCATGAGACGACATTGCCTATCACACTTGATCAAATGATTTATCATGCTAGTAGCGTGGTAAGAGGAACAGAACGTGCGCTGGTTGTTGTTGATCTGCCCTTTGGTAGTTATCAAAGTGACCCCAAGGAAGCGCTGCGATCTGCTATTAGAATAATGAAGGAAAGTGGAGGCCATACCGTGAAGCTGGAAGGTGGTAGTGAGGTGATGGAATCGATTAGACGCATTTTGAATGCTGGAATTCCCGTGATGGGACATTTAGGATTGACACCACAATCTATTTATAAGTTTGGAACGTATACCGTAAGAGCTAAAGAAGAAGAGGAAGCAGAAAAACTCAAGAAAGATGCGATAGCCTTGCAGGAATTAGGTTGTTTTGCTGTGGTTCTAGAAAAAGTTCCCGCTGCTCTAGCCGCAGAGGTAGCGCAAAGCCTTTCCATACCAGTAATAGGAATTGGAGCTGGTGGTGGTGTGGATGGTCAGGTACTGGTTTCTCATGACATGTTTGGAATGACGCACGAGTTTCACCCACGATTTTTACGTCGTTATATGAATCTATATGAAGATATGGGAAGCGCTGTTTCACAATATATTGATGACGTGAAAAGCTCTGATTTTCCTAATGATAGCGAGCAGTACTAATCGGTGATATTCATTCTATCATAAATTCCCTGCAGCACCAATAGGTCAATTGGGTTATTGATTGATTTGTTGGCATCTTCCATCATCATGGTTGCCTCACGAGTGAGAATCTCTTTATAATAATCTTCTTTTGCTTCTACTTGTAGAAGTTGCGAAATCATGGAGAGCAACTTTTGCATTACCGTTACATCATGTTTGCAATAGGTTCGATATGGTGCTAGAACGTTAAATATCAACTCTTTAAACGAGATAACTTTAAGGTTGATTACTGGATTATTATCTTCATCCAGGACGATACTTTCATCACTTTTTTGCAAACGCAATGCAAACAATTCGGTTAAATAATTGATCGTGTCCAGAGCTGTTCCTGGATCATTGATTCCAGGTGACATGGCCTTAATACCTATTTCAGTAATTTGCTTGAAGCCCAACACGTAGTTATCGCTAACCAGTTCTGATTCTGTGTAATTGAAGTTTTTTTCTAGCTCTAGAATTTGGTCGTCTGTGAGCTCTTTTTCTGACTTGACGTATTCTTGATCTGTGAATGTATAAAGCCCTTTAGTAACTAATACATCTAATTTAGTATTGCAATCCTGGGCAAGATCCAATAAGCCTGAAATGCTGATGTTTTGGATGGTACCGCTTCGGTTGGTGGGATAAACGTACCAATCTGATGAATCTGGAAAACTATGACCGTAGTCATGATCTTCAACTAGTTCTTGTAATCGCTTTCGCGAAAGCGAATAAATATTATTCAATATATTATTGATCTGTATGCTGGAAGAGATGCTGTGAATAAAATACACAAACGCGCCCAGTGCAAATACAGCGCTTATGATGCCTAGTAATACTGAAAATCCAGGTAGTTGGTAATTGTCTCCATCTGGTTCAATCGCCATCATGGTGATGATGTTGTAAAGGATCATGGCGAGGAAAATTCCTAATATCGTCTGGTGTCGTCTATTGGATATCAGGCTGGGCAATACCCGTGGGGAATAATTTGCAGCTGCCTGACTCAAAAGTAGCATTACCATTGAGAATGAAAAGACCAGCATGCTCAATCCACCGGCGATGAGTGTGGTCAATAAATTACGTGCGGTATCCCGATTATTGATAACCAGTACTGGAGCATTTTCTTGTAGGAAACCTGAAACACCACGAGATTCTGCATAGATCATTGCAAATGCAAAGAATACCGCAACTATGGAGTATAGTGTGGGATAAAAGGCTATCGTACTGGTAATGACATTGAAAAAGGAACGTAGGCGGGTAATTATAATCATAGGTTAAATTTATGGTGTAGGGCGTGCTCATGGGTTAATAATTTCATAAGGATTGATTATTTTCACAGAAAGCTTGCTTGTTATGTCCTACACCATACAGGAAAAAACCGATATTTTAAAAGAGTTGATAGCCATGGCTCATGCTGATAATCACCTCAAAAAGGAAGAGATCGAATTTATAAAAGCTATTGCTGTGCGCATTGAGGTAGGTGAGGAGCAGCTGAATGATATGCTACAAAATCCAGATAATGAACCCGTCAAACCGCCCAAACAGTTTATCAAAAGAATCATCCATTTTCATAGGTTGATGTTGATGATGCATATTGATGGAAATGTGGATGATAGCGAGTTACAATTATTGCATGAGATTGCCTTAAGATACGGTATACGTGGTGTGACCGTTAACAAATTATTGAGCACAATGGAGCGTTATCCACATGGAGAAATTCCGCCAAGTGAACTGTTAGAAATTCACTCTGAGACCAGTAATTAGACAACATGACATATATATTTGAATAAAAAACGACATTGTGTCGCTTTTTTCCTTTGGTATTTTATTTGACTATTCCTTTTTGTAAATATTAATTTAAAAATTTTCAATTATGAAATTAGCACATAGAACAGCAAATAATTGGTTACCATCTTTAATAGATGAAATGTTTAACAATGATTATTCTGGAGGTACTGCGGTGAGAACAAGTCAGCCAGCGGTAAATATCTCAGAAAACGATGAAGGTTTCCATCTTGAAATGATTATTCCAGGTTTTACTAAAGAAGATGTAGCCATCGAGGTAGACAAGGATGTCTTGACCATTTCGTCAGAAGTTCAAGAAGAGAATGAAGAGAGAACAGAGCAGTTTACCAGAAAGGAATTTGTAAAGAAATCTTTCAAGAGAAGTTTCAACTTGCCAGAAACCGTAAATCAGGATTCCATCAAAGGATCCTATGAAAACGGAATTCTAAGCATTGAACTTCCAAAAAAGGAAGAAGCATTACCACAACCGAAGCGAATGATTTCCTTGAAGTAATTAGGGTTTGAATTAGCTAGTTATTTGCAGGATGAAAAAAAAATCCCAGCCGTTAGGCTGGGATTTTTGTGTGTTAAACAATTTATCTGATCTTTTCAATAATTATATAATTTCTCGCTGCGTCACTACTTAATTGAGCATTGTTGTCGCTGAAACCAGCCTCAAGTGTATCACCAGTATTTAGTTGAACTACATCATCAATTTTTCTAACAATATTATTGTCGCTTCCGGAATCTGCGAGATGTTTTCTGAAGTCAGATGCTACTACTGTCGAGTTTTTGCGTAATACTAGACCATGAGTTGAATTACCTATAAAAATATTGTCTCCTCCTGAGTCAATGATACTATTCCCAACATAGTTATTGGTAATCACGCTAATTGAAACTCTATAATATCCTGGTTCTTTAGCTACAAACTGATTGGTAGTAGGATTAAATTCCGATTCCAGATCAATTGATGTCACGTCAAATGGTATCTTAATAAATGACGTAGGAGATGAACCAGTGGGCTGCCACTGACTAGAAAGGTGGGCCCTTACTAAAGAGTTATTGCTTGATTTCAATGTAATAGTTCTCGTCGTTGCGTCCTCATTTATAGAAATACCCGAAGCACCAACTATTGTTACTGTATTACTATCAGTATTACTAGCAATCACTGCGGCGTTATCATCAGTGCCAGTATCTGCCGTAACCGATAATGAACCTTCATTTGTAACGCTACCATCAACCTCAGTAAAAGTAACTGGTTGCCAACTCGCAACACCAGCGCCATCAGTTGTTAAGACTTGGCCTGCGGTACCGCGATCAGTTGGGAAATCATATCCAGTAGTTCTTGCAGGGTCACCTATACCAATTGTTCCATTAAATAATCCCGCATAACGCATACCGGTACCTGCACCGGCATCAGTAACCTCGCTATATAGAGCATAAACATTCCCGCTATTATTTGAGGTGTTGTTGACACGATTTCTAATTCCATAAGTATCGCCAGTGCCACGAGCAAATCTTGTTTCATTATCAAAAGCTATCGATGTGCTTGTACCAGACGACCCGGTCTGATGGGTAAAAGAATTATATATTCCAGTACGATCACCTGTACCATCAGCATTGAGATTAACTCTCAATCCATACTTATGTCCACTTGTTTCAGAATCATTATCTATTCTAACACCATAGGTATCATACGTCAATGGGCTTGCAGGATTTTCATCATCATTAGTAAAATAACCAGCCTGACGTGGACCGTTGGAGTCGTCTGCCTCAATGGTTGCAGTAAGCAATCCATTACTTGAGTTTGTACCTAAACTCAAATGCCCTTCTCTCCAAACATTATCCGTAGTATTGCTAGCGGCAATTTCGGTTCCTTCATTAAAAAAAACTGGTGAACTAGAAGCCGCGGGAAGATCAGACCATGTAGCAGTGTCTGTTCCATTAGTCGTCAAGACTTGACCTGACGTACCTGAAATGACAGGAAGCTCATAACCGTCAGAATTATCTTCATTTTTAATAGCAAATTTGTCACCTTGAAACCATCCAGAATAGTTGTTTCTAAGGTCGTTCCCTCTAGCGATACTGTAAATACCAAAACTATTGGCGTCACTTGCAGGCGTCCCAATTTCTGATCGTATACCTATATTGATTGCTGTAGTTCCAGATGTTCCACCAACCACATTATTGATTCCAATAACACCTCGAGCAGCACTGCCGCTTGATATTACATTATTGTATATACCAACACGATCGCTATTCCCAGCAGAGCTTACTTCAGACCGTATGCCATATTTAATTCCACTGCCACCAACGGCACTCTTATTTTCTAGATACGCGCTATAGGTATTCACTGATCCAGTTCCAGTATTGTTATTTTCTACTTTCAATGCGATAGGGTCAGCTGAATTATTTGCAGAAACGACATCAACATTAAATTTACCGGTGTTCAAAGAGCTACCAATGCTGACTTTTCCTTCGCGCTCAATATTTGAAGTCGTTGTCGTTGCAAAATCTGTGGTTCCATTGTCGTAAAAAGCTCCAGAGGCAGATGATGGTTCCAGTTTCACATATTGTGTTCCATCGAACATGTATATACCTTCAGTGCCGTCTGGCGTGGCACTCGGATTTAAATAAACTAATAGCCCAGCCTGCGCCGCAGTTGGAAATGTGGCATCACCACTTACGGGAAGAGCGTCTACTTTAGGAATAATGATACCATTGTATTTCCCAGTCATTGGGCTGGCGTCTGCAACGATTTCTAGATCTGCTGTTGGTTCTATGGTATTGATACCAACCTGCGCCATTGCATTGGAAGAAATCGTAAGAATAATTATTATGACAAAAAGTAATTTTAACTTCATAGCTAGCAATGTGTTATGCTAACGAAGTTAAGATTCTGGAGTCTAAGTTTTTCGGGTGTTTCATCACTAGGCGACTTTAAACGTGCTATAATGCTAGACGTCTAAAATAAACGTTGAATTATTGATATAATCGTTGTCTAGCATAACTAAAAGAGTGAAAATCATATTTCGGTAATTTTGACTTGTAACATCTTTATCTGATCACGTAATCGCGCTGCTTCCATGAAATCCAACTCTTTAGCAGCAGCTTCCATGCGTTTGCGGGTGTCTCTGACTTTTTGTTCCAGCTGTGCTTTTGACATGTAGGTAGCTTCTTCCTCTGCGGCTTGTAGATTTAGTGTTTCCTCAATAGCGTAAACCGCTTTAGTTTTACCAGACAATGCACTTTCAAGACTTTTCTTAATAGCTGTTGGTGTCAAACCATGCTTCGTATTGTACTCAATTTGCTTGGATCTGCGATAATCGGTTTCATCCATTGTTTTTTGCATACTGTCTGTGATTTTATCAGCATACAAAATGGCAAGACCGTTGACGTTACGAGCTGCTCGACCTATCGTTTGAGTAAGAGAACGATTATTTCTTAGGAAACCTTCTTTATCGGCATCCAGAATGGCTACTAGCGATACTTCTGGTAGATCCAGTCCTTCTCGCAACAGATTCACACCAATCAATACATCAAAAATTCCTTTACGTAGGTCTGACATGATCTCAACGCGTTCCAAAGTGTCTACATCACTATGGATGTAGCGACAACGCACATTTATTCTGGAGAGGTATTTTGTCAATTCTTCTGCCATACGTTTGGTAAGCGTGGTAACCAGAACTCGTTCGTCGCGTTCTTCTCGTATTCTTATTTCTTCCACCAAATCGTCGATCTGATTCTGACTGGGTCGAACCTCAATAATCGGGTCTAGTAAACCAGTAGGTCGTATGATCTGTTCCACGACAATTCCTTCACTTTTTTCCAGCTCATAGTCGGCTGGAGTAGCGCTAACATAGATGACTTGGTTTTGCAGCGCTTCAAATTCCTCAAATTTCAATGGCCTGTTATCCATTGCAGCTGGTAAACGGAATCCATAGTCAACGAGATTGACTTTTCTGGATCTATCGCCACCATACATGGCACCTACTTGCGGTACGCTCACGTGACTCTCATCTATGATCATCAAAAAATCATCTGGAAAATAATCAAGTAAACAGAAAGGTCGCGTGCCAGGCATTCTACCGTCTAGATATCTACTATAATTCTCAATACCAGAACAATAACCTAATTCCCTGATCATTTCAAGATCAAATTCGGTTCTTTCCTGTAGGCGTTTTGCTTCCAGTGGTTTGCCTATTTCCTTGAAATAATCGATTTGCTTGACCAGGTCTTCTTGTATCGCATGAATAGCGCCTTGCAGTCGATCTGGCGATGTTACAAACATGTTAGCAGGATAAATGGTGATGGTCTTATATTTCTCAATCACTCGTCCATCCACCGGATTGAATCGCTCAATTTCTTCTATCTCATCGCCAAAAAAGTGGATCCTAAAAGCCGTATCTGCATAACTGGGAAAAACATCTAGTGTATCTCCTTTAATTCTAAAGTTTCCTCGATTGAATTCTGCTGTGGTTCTGGAATAAAGACTCTGCACCAGTTTCTTCAACAGGTCCGTTCTCGCAATAACTTGATCCTGATTTAACCGAATCACATTTTTCTGAAACTCAATAGGATTTCCTATACCGTACAGGCATGAAACGGATGCTACAACGATGATGTCACGACGTCCCGATAATAGGGAAGAAGTGGTGGACAATCGCATCTTCTCGATCTCTTCATTGATGGATAAATCCTTTTCTATATAGGTTCCGCTTGTGGGAATAAAGGCCTCTGGCTGATAATAATCATAGTAAGAAACAAAATATTCTACGGCATTATCAGGAAAAAATGCCTTGAATTCTGAATATAATTGCGCTGCCAGCGTTTTGTTGTGACACAGTACCAGCGTTGGCTTTTGAACATCTTCCACCACATTTGCAACTGTAAAAGTCTTACCACTACCCGTAACACCCAGCAGGGTCTGGTAACGCTCATCTGCATTAACTCCAGCAACTAATTTTTTGATCGCGCCAGGTTGATCGCCGGTTGGTTTAAAGTCAGATACTATCTTAAAATCCATAAGTTGTAAAAATAGATTTTTTGGAATCTCGCTTTCGCGAAAGCGTCGTTAAAATAACCACCACGCATAAAAAAAGCCTCTTGTCTAAGAGGCTTTCATATCATTAAATTTTCACTCTCCAGCCATGCTCGTCTGGAGCACGATTATACTGGATGTCAGCTAATACTTTTTTGAATTGGCTAGAATAGCTGTTTTCGATCTCGGGAAGTTCATGTTTAAAATCGTTGTGCTTGTAACCTTTAATAGGTACCACAACGGCGGCTGTACCACTACCAAAAAGCTCTTTAAGCTCACCAGATTTTGCAGCTTCATTGATCTCGCTAATGCTCACACGACGCTCTTCTACATCGATTCCCATATCTTTAGCGATCTGGATAATGCTGCGACGGGTCACCCCATTAAGAATACGATCATTGTGTGGCGCCGTTAGTAACTTATCGCCTATGCGCACAAAAATGTTCATGGTACCTGCTTCTTCCAGATACTCGTGGGTTGCAGCGTCAGTCCAGATGATTTGTTGGTAACCGTCCTTGATCGCAAGGCTATTAGGATAGAAACTTGCGGCATAATTACCAGCAGCTTTTGCATATCCTATACCACCATCTGCAGCTCTAGAAAATTCTGTTGCTATGACAACTCTTACTTCGCCACTATAATAGGATCGCGCTGGTGACATCACGATCATAAATTTATATTCAGTCGCTGGTGCTGCAGCAACACCATTTTCACTAGCAATCATAAAAGGTCTTAAGTAAAGGGACAATCCATCGCCTTTTTGCACCCAATCTCTATCTAGATTGACCAACTCTTTAAGTCCATCCATAAATACCTCTTCAGGAACTTCTGGCATGGCAAGTCTCTTAGCACTTTCATTGAATCGCTTCCAGTTATCTTCTGGACGGAAGAGAAAAACCTCATCATTCTCATCTTTAAAGGCTTTCATTCCCTCAAAAATTGCCTGACCGTAATGGAACACCTTACAACTAGGCTCTACCATTATAGGTCCATATGGTTTGATATTTACACTGCTCCAGCTGCCGTTACTCCAGGTACATTCCAGCATGTGATCTGTAAAGACCTTACCGAAAACTAGGGTTTCAAAATCAGTGGAATCAATTTTAGAATTCCGAACTTTGTCAACAGCAATTTGATGGGTATGATTCATTGGGTATTTCTATTTTTGCAAAGATAGTAGATATGCCAATATTAGTATCACTGTCAAATTCTTAATTTTAAACCAAATATTTACAGATGAAACATTTATTCGCCCTGTTTTTTATCACATTGACAATTGTAGGTTGTCGAGACGCTCAAGAAAACGAAGAAATTCCAGCCGTTAATGAAGATCAACTGGAAGAAGTAGCGTTTACTAATTACGGTGCCACGGTTACCGCAAATGAAACTATGAAATCTGGAGATTTGACGTATCTCTTTGCCCAACTTCAACCTAATGATACCGTTGATGTGAAAGTGAAAACGGTCATTAGTGAGGTTTGTACTAACAAAGGATGCTGGATCAAGGTTCCTGTAGGTGATGATCAATCGGCTAGAGTAACTTTTAAGGATTACGGTTTCTTTTTACCTAAAAATGGTCAAGGAAAAGAAGTAGTGATCTCTGGAAAGGCTTTTAAAAGCGTCACTAGTGTTGAAGATGCAAGACATTATGCCATGGATGGTGGTAAAAGCCAGCAAGAAATCGATGCGATTACAGAAGATCAGATAACCTTGAGCATTATTGCAGATGGAGCGCTTGTAGAAACTTTTGAAGGAGCTGATGTATTTGTAGCAAATTCATCTGAAAAATCAGAATAAGTGAAGCGTGAGATCATGACTACAGGCGATGGCTCCAAAACCATTCACATGCCTGATCTCAATGAACAGTATCATTCAAAACATGGCGCGCTTCAAGAGGCGCGCCATGTTTTTATACAAATGGGATTGGAATACGCTCTGGAACAGCAACCTGATCTGGGCGTTCTAAATATTCTTGAATACGGTTTTGGAACAGGGTTGAACGCGTTGCTTACGGCAATCCATACATCTTCAGTGGCGATCAATTATACAGGAATGGAAGCTTTTCCCGTTACCCAAGAAGAAATTGACGCCATGAATTATGGTGCGTTGATTCATGAGGAACAGGTTTTCCAGACTATTCACAACATACCTTGGAATGATGAAGCTGTAGTTAATCAACAATTTAAGCTTGTCAAAAAGCAAATGACTTTTGAATCGGTTGATTTTGAAGCCGATTTCGATCTAATTTATTTTGATGCCTTCGGACCACGAACGCAACCTGAATTATGGAAGTTATCTATTTTTCAATCGGCTTATAGAGCGTTAAGAGCAAATGGTGTTATAGTTACCTATTGCGCTGCTGGTCAAGTGAGACGTAATATGCAGGAAGCAGGATTTCAAGTAGAGCGGTTGCCAGGACCACCAGGAAAACGCGAGATGTTGCGCGGAGTTAAAGTGATGTAAGCTTAAGAATCAAGAATCAAGAGTCAAGTTGAAAGATGAAAGATGAAAGAAGAAAGATGAAAGAAGAAAGAAGAAAGATGAAAGAATCTAGACTCAAAAGTCAAAAATAAAGCAGGTTCTAATCTGTAAATTTCAGTATTCAGTATTCAGTATTCAGTATTCAGTATTCAGTATTCCATACTCTAACCTAAGTTCCCAAAAGCATCATTTAATATAAGCTTCACGCATTACCCTTTACAGTCTCTTATTTTTACAAGGAAGCAAAACAAAGAAGATATGAGTGACTTGGTACGCAGTTTAGAACCCCATCAATTATGGAATCATTTTGCAGATTTAAATTCAGTTCCCAGACCATCTAAAAAAGAAGAAGAAGTCAGGAAATTCATGGTGAATTTCGCCAAAGAGTTATCTCTCGTTGTTCTTCAAGATGACATAGGAAATGTGATCATTAAAAAACCAGCCTCTGAAGGCATGGAAAACCGTAAAAGTGTGATTTTACAATCACATCTTGATATGGTACATCAAAAAAATAACGATACTGTTTTTGATTTTGAAACTCAAGGTATTGAGATGGAAATCCAATCAGATCGCGTCAAGGCAAAGGGAACCACATTGGGAGCTGATAACGGTATAGGCGTTGCGGCTATCATGGCCATTCTTTCCTCAAAAAATATTGCTCACCCAGCGATTGAAGCTCTTTTTACCATTGATGAAGAAACAGGAATGACAGGCGCAAAAAAGCTTGATAAAACCATTCTCAGCAGCGAAATCCTATTAAATCTAGATACGGAAGAAGACGATGAGATTGACATAGGTTGCGCCGGCGGGATTGACATCACTGGAACAAGAACTTATAAAACCATTTCTCCTGATTCTAGTTTCGTTACCAAAAAAATTACAGTCAAAGGCCTTAAAGGTGGCCATAGTGGTATGGATATCCACAAAGGATTGGGTAATGCCAATAAGCTTAATACCAGACTGATGGACGCCATGCAAAAAAAAGGCGTGGTTCATTTACAGGAATTCAACGGCGGTAGCTTAAGGAATGCTATACCTAGAGAAGCCGTTAGTGTAGTTCGCTTTCGCGAAAGCGAACAAGAAGGCATCATACATTCCTTCACGAAATGCATGAATGCGATAGAGAAGGAATATCAATCCATTGAGCCGAATCTTTCCATAAGCATTGAAGATGCCACTGGAAAAGACGTGCTGGAAGGAAAAGACAGCGAGCATTTGATCTACATGATTCTGGGAATACAGAATGGTGTGTATCGATGGAGTCCAGATTTTGATGATCTCGTTGAAGCGAGTAATAACTTGGCGAGAATTGAATTAAATGATGGCAAGTTGGAAGTCGCCTGCTTGACTAGATCGTCTGTAGATAGCGTTAAGGATGATCTCAAGGCTACGGTTCGTGGTGTTATGGAACTCAATAATCTAGAGGTGGTTTTCTCAGGAGATTATCCAGGTTGGGAACCTAAACCAGATAGCGACATTTTAAACGTAGCAACTTCTATTTATACAGATTTATTTACACAGGAACCTAGAGTGGTAGCTTGCCACGCAGGGTTGGAATGCGGTATTTTAGGCGAGCGTTATCCTGGATTGGATATGATTTCCTTTGGTCCAAATATTAGAGGCGCTCACAGTCCAGATGAATATGTAGAAATCAGATCAGTACAGAAATTCTGGAAGTTTTTATTGGAGATTCTTGGTAAGATTCCTGAAGCTTAGAATACACTGGGAAGCAGTTTCAAGCCTTAAGCTTTAATTTACTAAAACCTTGGATCTGGCTGTCTACGCTGGTCGTATTTGATGTCACTCAAGGCACCAGATTTGATTCCTATAAAAAAGAACCAACTATTATTGACACCAACAGGATTCCAATTGAAGCTCATACGGAAACTCTCCAAATCTCGCTGAAATCGTAACGTGGTAAATGAAATACCATTACCTACAAAATCATATCCTGTATTACCACCTATGCTCCAGCGTGGAGAAAATTCTACATCACCACTTAGCATAATACTGTTACCGCTTACCTCGTTTTGTCTTCTAGCATTATTGTAAGTAAAAGTGTAAGCAATGTTTAAATTCCATGGGATTTTGAATCGATAGAGACTTTCCTCAAGGTCAACATCCTGTTGTGTGGGTTCTTCATCATCCAGAAAGTTTCCTGTCGCAGGATCAATAGGATCACCGAATAAATCATCTGCACGACCACCATTACGTAATGTGGTGCTTTCTACTTTAGTTTCTTTGTCATCCTCTTCATCATCATCAGTTGGTTCAAAATCTTTATTGCTTAGTTTGAAGTTGAATCGAGCACCTGCGTTAGTCAATCGCGCCGGACTACCGCCGTTATTGATATTGAAAGTATTTATCCTGTTATTGTTAGCGTCTAGCGCATAAGGGTCAAAATTTGCATTGAGCTGCAAGTCGACGTCTTTGTAAATAGGAATAACACCACTAACATTAAGCGGACTTAGTTGTAGGGAATCACCGGCTAGGTTGTAGCTCGTGCTCAAGTTCAAACTTTTAATCAATTGTTTCTTTTTCAGTTCTCCATCCTCGCTTTCTGGATCAAGAACTTTGGCTTCAAGATTATTTTGCAGGCTCAGTCCTATATTACTGGAGAAAACACGACCAGGCGCTCCAAATAAAGATCCTTCAAACCTGCTGAAGAATCGCTCTTCTTCAGAAACGATGACTCCATCTTCTCGTAATAATTGCTCGTAATATTGATCAAAACTAGGGTTGATATTATACGATACAGATGGTCGCATCACATGTCTAACGGCCTGAATTTTGGCTTCTGGATTTGAGCTGGTATAACTACCGTAAACGGTGGTTCCTAGACTGGCATTGAAACTATAGGTGCGATAGCTATCAAAACCACTTATGGTATCTCTCTGTATGATCTGATTGCCACTTTCATTAGCGACTAAGGTTTGATCAATAGTATCAAAAACCCAATTTTCCTGGAAGTTGGCTCCAGTACTAATGCTAAAATATTTGGCGATTTTAAAGTTGGTAGAAATAGGTATGGAGTGCTGTATTCCAGCACGCGCTTCGCTAAAAATTTCTGGAGTGAATAGATTATCGTTCGTGGTACTTACCCTATTCTCACCTCTAACATTATATTGTAGGTTGACGTTTTGAATGATGCCTTTTTTGATACCATCTTTTGATGCAAAAGGAAATACTCGCGAAACACTTCCTTGAAAGGTTGGTAGCGTTAAGTTGGTTGTGTTTGTATTCACGTTCTGGTTGATAGAAACCGTAGTATTCAAGTTGACCTGCGGTTCTCCAGGAAAGGTTTTGGAATAACTAATGGAACTACTCAAGTTATTGATCAGCTGTGCGCTCTGGTTGGTTTGATTGAAAGAATTTCTGTAAAAATCAGGACTACCTAGGTTCACACTGGCACTAAACCTACTATTGGGACTTGCATTGGCATCTTGACTGTGTTGCCAGTTAATATTGTAGCGACCCGTTTGTGCAAAGTCAGAAAAACCACGCTCACTTCGTATGGACTCTTCCAATAAGAATCTAATACTCCCAGAATAGGCATAGCGCTTTCTATAACTGCTTTCTACTCGTGCACCATAACTACCGTTAGTAAAGTAATCTCCCAAAAGAGTCAGGTCTACATAATCATTGATAGCAAAATAATATCCACCATTGGTAAGGTTGTAACCTCTGTTATTATCATTTCCAAAAGACGGTAAAATGATACCGCTACGACGCTCATTAGTCATAGGGAAAAACGCAAATGGTAAACCTAGTGGAGTTGGAACATCTGCGATATACATATTGACAAGACCCGTTACAATCTTCTTTTTGGGAACAAACTTAATTTTACGAGCGAGAAAATAATACTCTGGATTCTCAGGATTTGCAGATGTGGTAAAACGAGCATTACGCATAAAAAATACGCTGTCGTTTACTTTTTTAGTAACCTCGGCAACCACGTTAAATTCGCCTTGAGCAGTTTTGGAGTTATAGGTAAGCGCCTTTTTAGTGTCTTTATTAAAAATGATGGAATCTGGTTCTACCTTATTGGTGCCTTGCGTGAAAATCGGTTTTTGCACGTAGGCATTGGTAGAATCCTCCACAATCCCGTAGGCATAGACGTTACCGGTATTGTTGTTAATGATGATTTTTCCAGCTTCCAATCGTATGTCACCATACACAATAATCGCTTGATCATAGAGCGTCAATGTATTTTCCCTACGATCAAAACGGTTGTAGCCCTTCGCGCTGGATTCTAGCTTATATTGAAGAAATGCTTTGGGCTTTGTACTGTCTTGTACGGTAGAATCCTGTGCTACCAGTGCTTCCTTTGCCACAACGACAGGCGTCTCGACCTCACTGGAGTCTTCAAGAATAGGTATAGGTCGTTGAACCACAGGTGTTTCCTGCGCGAGACACCACTGTAGTCCTGTTAAGAAAACTATTGATAAAATGATATGCCTAAAAATGGGATACAATCTATACTAGGGTATATTCGTTAAGGAATTGGTCTGGTTTTTGAAAAGTCAAAACTACATATAATTTCCAAGGGTTTATTTGATAATTACGCTTTCGCGAAAGCGAACTAAAAACAATCCTCTTGCAACCGATTAGGTACTTTATGAAAACGAAAATTTATCTCTTTATTGCTTTATTAACTGCGCCATTGGTACTTTTTGCTAGTGCGATCAACAGTCTTGAGACGGATCCACCCAACCGAAAGTTTAAGGTGGTGCTGGATGCTGGACATGGCGGAAAGGATCCTGGATACACGCACGCAGGTGTCAACGAGAAGGATGTTGCTCTCAAAGTGATGCTTGCAATTGGTAAAAAACTGGAGCAACACAGCGATATTGAAGTTCTTTATACTAGAAAATCAGATGTATTTATCGAGCTGGCGGATCGCGCCAAGGTCGCCAACAAAGCAGATGCCGATTTGTTTGTTTCTATTCACTGTAACGGTTTTCATAAAGAACAGGCTAACGGGAACGAGACCTGGGTTTTAGGTCTAAGACGTAGCACTGAAAATCTTGACGTGGTAATGAAGGAAAACAGTGTGATCTTGTTGGAAGACAATTATGAAGAAAACTATAACGGTTTTGATCCCAACGATCCATCTTCATATGCGACAAGTGTCCTTACTCAAGAGATCAATATGGAAGATAGTATTGATCTTGCAGCGCAAATACAGAATAATTTTGCCAGTAAGGTGCGCCGTACCAATCGTGGTGTGAAGCAAAACGTATTCTTGGTATTGAGAGAAACGTACATGCCTAGTGTATTAGTAGAATTAGGTTTTATTACGAATAACAGCGAGCGCAAATACCTTACTAGTGGCGATGGTCAACAATCTGTAGCAGAATCTATTTACGACGGAATCATGTCCTACAAGCAAAATAGAGACATCAACATTTCTGATGTTTCAGATGGTTCGTCATCGACATCTGCAGTAGCTGTTGACCCTATTCCTTCAAATTCTAGCGCAGTTTACAAAGTACAGATTGCAGCGAGCAGTAAATCACTGGCTCCTAAATCGAATAACTTCAAAAAGCTGCCATCAATTTCTAAGGAAAAAGAAGGTGACATTTATCGATATTTTACGGGAGAGACCAGCTCTTTAAAAAAAGCTAGTGAGCTTAGGGAACAAGCTATAAGCAAAGGCTACAAGACGGCATTCATTGTAATTATTGAAAACGGAACCCGACGCAGGTTGTAACAACTGCTAATTAATTGTTAGTCCTAATATATAGGCAAGTCTTATATTTACATTTGTTGAAACTGCTATGCAATGAAATTTTCTAAAGAAATAAAGGTTGGACTACTTACAGTTGCTGCGATAGCACTGTTTATTTTTGGTTACTCGTTTCTTAACGGGCGCAACCTTTTAAAGGCAGACCGGTCTTTTTACGCCGTCTATAATAATGTGGAAGGCTTGACAAAATCGGCACCAGTGACGATCAACGGTTTGATTGTAGGTAATATTGATGATATCGACTTTTTGGATTCACGTGGACGATTACTTGTAAAGTTCCACGTAGATGAGAAATTCAACTTCTCAAAAGAAAGTACGGCTACTGTTTATAGTACTGGGCTTATAGGTGGAAAGGCGCTTGCTATTATACCCAACTTTGAGTCTGATGGACGTCTAGCAAGACCAGGCGATACATTGCCGTCCACTACTGATAGTGGTATTGAAGGGCAAATCTTGGATGAATTCCTACCACTAAAGGATAAGATTGAAAACATGGTGGTTAGTGCAGATAGTGTTCTCAATGCAGTAAATAAAACATTAAATCCAAATACAAGAAAAGCAATCGTTCAAAGTCTTGAAGAATTGAACAAAACGCTAGTTCAGGTTCAAGGGTTATCATCTAATGCTAATAAATTCCTCGTGAATAATGATCAGGAGTTATCAAGCACCATAAAGAACTTGAATAAAACCACAGCTAACTTTGCGAAGATTTCAGATACGTTAGCACAAGTTCAGATTGCGAGTGTAGTAAAAGATCTTGAAGTGACGGTAGGTAAGTTCAATAGTTTATTGGACGACGTTGCGGAAGGTGAAGGCACCTTAGGGAAACTTATGACTGATGATAGGTTGTATACTAACCTGGAGCGTGCAACACGCCAGGCAGAAATGCTGCTTCAAGACATTAAATTAAATCCAACCCGTTATATCAATATTTCCGTTTTTGGTAAAAAGAACAGGGAATACGAGGAACCAGACGACCGAAAGCTATAATTCATGCAGTACCTACCTAATATCATTTTTGCTATTCTATTGATTGGAATGGTTGGCTTTTTTGCGATGAACATCCGTAAGATGATTCGTAACATAAAGTTGGGTAAGAAAGTAGATCGAACAGATCGCCAACCAGAGCGCTGGGCGCAAATGGCCAAAATTGCGCTAGGTCAATCAAAAATGGTTCGTAGACCTATTGCAGGTTTTCTTCATATTATCGTGTACGTTGGTTTTGTCATCATCAACATTGAGGTTCTTGAAATCATCATTGATGGATTGACGGGACAGCATAGAATATTTGCTCCTTTCTTGGGCGGTGTTTACGACTTTTTAATAGCGACTTTCGAGATCTTAGCATTTTTGGTATTAGTAAGCGTGATCGCATTTCTGGTTCGCAGGAATATCATGAACATCCGTAGGTTTCTTGCTAGAGAGCTAAAGGGCTGGCCTAAAAACGATGCTAATTACATTTTATATTTTGAAGTTGTTCTAATGGGATTGTTCCTAACGATGAACGCTACAGATCTTGCCATTCAAAATGGTGTACTTGATGGTACATTCACAAGTGAGGCAGCGATGCACTACGTTCATGGGAAGATGGTGACAGGCAGTTTTCCTATAAGTAGCTGGATGACGCCTTGGTATTCTGGACTTAGTCTTGAAACATTATTCATCATAGAACGCGCTTGTTGGTGGTTACATATTGTCGGGATTTTAATTTTCTTGAACTACCTATACTGGTCTAAGCATTTACATATCATGCTGGCGTTCCCTAACGTATGGTTGGCAAAACTGACACCTAAAGGTCAATTCACAAACATGGAAGCCGTCACAGCAGAAGTCAAATTGATGATGGATCCCAACGCAGACCCTTTTGCCACACCAGCGGAAGGAGCTGTAGATGAGATGCCCGCTTCTCTTGGAGCTAGCGATATTTTTGACCTCAATCAAGTACAACTGCTCAACGCATACACCTGTACAGAATGTGGACGTTGTACCGCAGAATGTCCAGCAAATATTACAGGTAAAAAGCTAAGTCCACGTAAGATCATGATGGACACACGTGACCGTCTGGAAGATGTAGGCAGCGTGATCAATAAAGAAGGTGAGTGGAAGGATGATGGCAAAAAGCTGTTGAACGATTACATTCTACCAGAAGAGCTTTGGGCATGTACTACCTGTAACGCCTGTGTAGAAGCTTGTCCTATAGGTATCGATCCATTGAGTATCATCATGGAAATGAGAAGATATCTAGTGCTTGAAAATAGTGCTGCACCAAATGAATTAAACGCAACCATGAGCAACATTGAAAACAATGGTGCGCCATGGCCATACAACCAACAAGACCGATTAAACTGGGCAAACGAAATTTAATGAAAGAAGAAAACGAATACATAGAAGCAAAAGCAGAGGATGGATCATTAATTAGTCCTGTATTGCCAGAAGGCATAAAGAATTACCTAATCGACATTGACGGTACCATTACAGAAGATGTGCCTAATGAAGAGCCAGAGCGTATGGGAACTTGTGAGCCGTTTCCAGATGCCTTGCAAACGCTTAACGAGTGGTTTGATGAAGGGCATGTAATTTGTTTCTTCACCTCTAGAACAGAGGAACATAGAGATGTAACCGAAAAATGGCTTAAGAAGCACGGTTTCAAATACCACAGCCTATTGATGGGTAAACCTCGTGGCGGTAACTATCACTGGATTGATAATCACATGGTTAGAGCAACGCGCTATACAGGTGAGTTCACGCATCTTGTGGAGAAGGAAGTGACGATAGAAGTGTTCAAGAACCATAAATAGTTCGCTTTCTAGGAGCTCTGCGACAAAGAAGTTCACACTGAACAAAGTCGAAGTGCGAAAGCGTAACGACCATACAAATTGTAATAAATAAACAGCGGTAGAGAGTAGTCAAAGCCCTGAATTCACAATTTATAATTCCGAATTAGAAGACATGAGTGAAGCAATAAAAGTTCCAACGGTAGCAGAGTTTATCGCACAAAACAAGCAGCCAGAAGTATTATTCTGGGTAGGTTGTAGCGGTAGTTTTGATGACCGTTCCAAAAAAATAACCAAAGCTTTTGTAAAGCTTTTGAACAAGGCAGGCGTTGAGTTTGCAGTGTTAGGAGCAGAAGAAAGTTGTACCGGTGATCCTGCAAAACGTGCTGGGAACGAGTTCTTGTTCCAAATGCAGGCCATGATGAATATCGAGGTCTTGAATGGTTATGAGATCAAAAGAATTGTAACTGCTTGCCCGCATTGTTTCAACACACTCAAGAATGAATATCCAGAATTGGGTGGTAATTATGAAGTAATTCACCACACGTCATTCCTAAAAGATTTAATCGCTACAGGTAGATTAACTATTGAAGGTGGGAAATTCAAGGGTAAGAAAATTACCTATCACGATCCATGTTATTTGGGTAGAGCAAACGAAATTTATGAAGCGCCTAGAGATCTTATTGAGAAACTAGATGCAGCTCTAGTAGAAATGAAGCGCAGCAAGCGTAATGGCTTATGTTGCGGTGCTGGTGGAGCACAAATGTTCAAAGAGCCAGAAGAAGGTAAGAAGGACATCAATATTGAGCGCACCGAAGAAGCACTGGAAACAGGCGCTGAAGTTATCGTTGCTGCTTGTCCATTCTGTAATACCATGATGAGCGATGGTATCAAAGCTACCAATCAGGAAGATAAGGTCGAAGTACTTGACGTGGCAGAGATGATAGCAAATGCTGAGGATTTATAAAAATACGATTGATGGGTATTTTCGCAACTAAAGAAACTAGAGCATCCTTAAAAATCCGTTTAATTTGGTCTGGATTAACCGCGCTTTTAAGCACGGCATTATTCAAATATATAATGTACGTTACAGAAGGAGAACCCTATGATGTTGCTTCATATTTTCTCCATGCTTTACTTTTTTTCATAGGTCTGTTCTTAACTTCATATTTCTTTTTGACGTTTACTAATAAGAGTAAGTGATGAAAACTGTAGTTGAAAAACGCTCATTGAGAAGTCTTTTAGTTATAGGTCTTACTTGTGGTTTGCTATATGGTTTATTAATGGGTCCATGGGAATATCATGATGAAGGAACTGTTGGTATTCCAAGAATTTTAATGTCAAGCCTTTTCTTTGGCGCCTGTATGGCATTAGTTTTTCGTAGAAAAGTCACCAAAATTAAATAGTAAGTGTTATGCTAGTAGATTTCCAAGAACTTCCTGACGAATCCAGAGTATGGATCTATCAAGCAAATCGTCCTTTCAAGGAAGAAGAGCTTGAAATACTTAAGCCAAAACTCGATGCTTTTTTGCAACAGTGGACGGCACATGGCAATGATTTGAAAGCAGGTTATGACTTGCCTTACAATCGGTTTATAGTTTTGGGATTAGATCAATCAGAAGCTGGAGCAACTGGCTGTTCTATTGATGCTTCCGTACATTTTATTCAGGCCGTCGAGAAAGAGTTTGATATCGATCTTATGGATAAGATGAATGTTTCTTTCAAAAATGGACCTTATGTTGCCTACAAAGATCTAGCAGACTTCAGAAAAATGGCTAAAGCCAAATCAGTTTCTCCAAATACTATTGTTTTCAATAATCTAGTTCAAAATGTAGGTGAGTACAAAGAGTTTTGGGAAGTTCCGGCTTCTGAGAGTTGGCACTCCAGATTCTTTTAAACCGTTCATAATTTCGTTTATAACCATCTTTATTTTTAGGATTATCTTCTAGCGGTTGCCCTGCAATATTGCTATATTTCCATACGGGAACGATTCTTGATTTCCCTTGCAGACAAGCCGTTTTTGAAGATTATGATGAAGAATATAATAGGGTTGTTATGTGTGTTCGCTTTCGCGAAAGCGTACTCCCAACAATCCACAAATCCATTAGAGACTATTGATAAGGAAGCCCAAAAAACTTGGGTGGACAGCGTCTATAAATCCCTGAACCAAAAGGAGAAAATAGGTCAGCTTTTTATGGTGGACCTTTTCTCAAATAAAGAAAAAGCGCATGTCAATAAGGTGCGTAATCTAGTCAAGAAACATCACATAGGTGGAGTCATCTTTTCTAAAGGTGGACCAATGCAACAAGCACATTTGACTAATGAATTACAGGCGTCATCAAAAACGCCTATGATGATAGCGATGGATGCAGAATGGGGTCTTGCCATGAGGTTAGACAGCGTTTATGCCTTCCCATGGAATATGACGCTGGGCGCCAACAGGACGTCAACGAGTAGCTATGAAGTTGGGAGACAGATTGGTGAGCACTGTAAACGACTAGGTGTTCACATCAATTTTGCACCAGATGTAGATATTAATACCAATCCTGATAACCCTATAATTGGAAACAGAAGTTTTGGCGAGGACATGGAAAATGTTACCCAAAAATCCTATGCGTTCATGAAAGGAATGCAGAGTACGGGAACACGGGCCTGTGCAAAACACTTTCCCGGACATGGAGATACTGATCAGGATAGCCACAAAACCTTGCCTACAGTAGGTTTCACTGCGGCGCGCATAGATAGTGTGGAGCTTTATCCATATAGAAGACTTATCGATCACGGACTAGCGAGCGTGATGGTGGCACATCTCAATATTCCTAGCTTGGAACCACGTGATGGTTATCCAACAAGCATCAGCAAAAAAGTTGTTACTGATCTACTTAAAAAGCAACTCAACTTTCAAGGGCTCATTTTCACAGACGCACTTAATATGAAAGGCGCCAGCAACTTTAGCAAGCCTGGAGATATTGACCTAGCAGCTTTTAAAGCTGGTAATGATGTGTTACTTATTTCTGAAGACATACCTACAGCCATCAACAAAATCGCCGATGCAATTAAAAAAGGAGAAGTCACTCAAGAACGTTTGGAGCATAGCGTGCGCAAGATCCTCATGGCAAAATACCAGGTAGGTTTAAACAATTATAAACCTATTGAAACAGCAGACCTGGTAAGCGATCTGAATACTGAAATGGATGATGTCGTTTATGAGGCCGCCATGGAGCAAGCTATTACACTTTTGAGAAATGATAAGGAACTACTACCTATCAAAAATCTTGAAACCAAAAAAATCGCCTACGTACATTTAGGTGATGATAGTGGTGATGCCTTTTTGAATCAGCTTAACAAGTACGCTACCGTAGATGAAGTTAGAGGTAATGATATCAAAACACTGATGCGTAATTTATCTGATTACAATACGGTAATAGTTGGCGCTCATCGCAGCAATACCAATCCGTGGACATCTTACAAGCTCACTAGTAAGGAAATTTCCTGGCTTAAGGAAATCAGCAAGTCACACGATGTGATAGTTGATTTATTTGTAAGGCCGTATATGCTGGATCAGGTCAAGGCAATTCCGTCTATGGAAGCGTTGATCATGTCTTACCAAAATAGTGACTGGAGCCAGGAATTGAGCGCGCAAATGATTTTTGGAGGTAGAGGCATGCAGGGTAGATTACCAGTTAGTTCTGGTGATTTTAAGGTTGGTGATGGTCTTGAACTTAAAGGCATTAAAAGATTGTCCTATGGTGCAACTCCATCCAGTGTTGGCATGCGGTCCTCTATTTTAAACAAGATCGATAGTGTTGCCCAGTTTACTATTGAGAATAAAGGTGCTCCAGGAATGCAAATATTGGTTGCCAGAAAAGGTAAAGTCATATTTGATAAAACCTATGGAGGTCAGACTTACGGGAAAGATGATCCCGTAGCTTCTACAGATGTGTATGACTTGGCATCTGTCACCAAAATTTTAGCTACTCTACCGCTTGTCATGGAATTAGAAGAGCGCAACGTTCTAGATTTGAATGCGCCGATTGGCCAATGGGATGCTCGATTTTCAAATACCAACAAATCAGGTATTACATTAAAGGAAATGCTATCGCATTACGGTCGCCTGAAACCATGGATTCCGTTTTATGTTTATACGTTAGATACATTGGATTCCACACCACTGGAAGAATTTTATTCGAAAAGTAAGAGCAGGCTTTACCCTGTTGAAGTAGCAGATCATTTTTATGCAAGATCTATTATCAACGACACTATTCTAGATAGAATCGCAACAAGTGATTTATTAGAGAAGCGTATTTATAAATACAGCGATCTGCCGTATTATATGATCAAGGACTATTTAGAGAATTACTACAGTAAAGATCTGAACGAACTTACACAGAATCATTTCTATCAATCCATGGGAATGGATCACACGCATTACTTACCCTTAAAGCATTTACCTAAAAATCAGGTTGTGCCTACTGAGAATGACACGTTATTCCGCAGGCAGCAGATTCAGGGATATGTTCATGATCAAGGCGCTGCCATGCAAGGAGGCATAGGTGGTCACGCAGGTCTTTTCTCGAATGCAAACGATGTCGCTAAGATGATGCAGATGTACATGCAAAAAGGAAGCTATGGTGGGAAAACATATTTTAATGAAGACACTTTCGATAAATTCAACAAAAGATATTTTGCAGATGACGAGGTGCGTCGCGGTGTAGGTTTTGACAAACCATCTCTTGATAAAGTGGGAAACACTTGTAATTGTACCAGCGATAGCAGTTTTGGTCATAGCGGATTCACTGGAACATTTGTTTGGGCAGATCCTGAAGCAGAATTGGTTTATGTATTTCTATCAAATAGAGTATATCCAGATGCTGGCAACAGATTCATCATCAAGGAAAATATCAGGACCAATATCCAGCAAATCATCTACGATTCCATTATTCAGTAAAAAAAGAAGTTATGAAAATTGCAATAGTCTGTTATCCAACTTTTGGCGGTAGTGGAGTAGTAGCCACCATGTTGGGAACAGCGCTTGCCCATCGTGGTCATGAAGTTCATTTTGTGACCTACAAAATGCCGGTAAGACTTGAGCTTCTTTCGCAAAAAATCTACTTCCATGAAGTGGATGTTGAGGAATATCCGCTGTTTCATTATCAGCCTTATGATCTTGCTTTAAGCAGTAAGCTGGTGAATGTGGTACAACAATATGGAATAGATATTTTACACGTGCATTATGCGATACCGCATGCCTATGCGGGCTACATGACGCAACAGATGTTGAAGGATCAAGGTATCTCGCTGCCTATGGTGACCACGTTGCATGGTACTGATATCACTTTGGTAGGTAGCCATCCAGTTTATAAACCATCGGTTACTTTTAGCATCAATAACAGCGATGTTGTGACTTCAGTGAGCGAGAGTTTGAAGCAGGACACGTTGGAATTGTTTGACATAAGAAACGAAATCAATGTCGTTCCCAACTTCATCGATATGTCGCTTTATAAAACAGAATTCACTGATTGTGACAGGTCCATAATGGCATTCCCTAACGAGCGTATCGTCACTCACATAAGTAACATGCGTCCCGTGAAAAGAATTACAGATGTGATCAAAATTTTTGAATTGCTATCTGAAGAAGTTCCTAGCGTACTTATTATGGTAGGCGATGGCTCAGAAAGAGCCGAAGCTGAAAAATATGCCAGATCACGAAAATTACAGCACAAAATCAAATGGTTGGGTAATAGTAACGAGATTGATAGGATTTTGTGTTTTTCAGATCTTTTTCTATTACCGTCAGAGAAGGAGAGCTTTGGCCTTGCCGCTCTAGAAGCAATGGCAAACCGTACGCCTGTGATCAGTTCAAACACTGGCGGGCTGCCAGAAGTCAATGAAAATGGCGTTACTGGATTTACCAGCGATGTTGGTAATGTAGAGAAAATGGCGCAGGATGCCATTCATATCTTGAAAGATGATAAGGTGTTGAAGGGTTTTAAAGAGTCCGCTTTCGCGAAAGCGAAACAATTCGACATACAGCTAATCATACCACAATATGAGGAATTGTACCAATCTGTTCTCAAAACCAGCGCATAAAAAAAGCGACCCATTTAGGTCGCTTTTGAATTTTTAATTGAATTTTTCTAGAATTGGTAACGTACACCTAAGGCAATATCTGATTCTAAATCGTCTCTAAAATCTCCAAAATACAATTCAGGTCTAATATCCAAGGAAATAATAAGCGGTATATCAAAATTATACTCGATTCCTATTTGACCTGCAGCTAGAAGAAAAGTCTCACTATCATCATCATTAGGTCTGAAGTCATCATCAAAGCTGATGCTACCCAATCCACCACCTACACCGGCATACCAGTTGAAATCTCCATCAATATTCCAGACCCATTGATAGACACCGGTGAGTTTAAAACCGTCAAAACGATTACCATTTTCGATACCTAGATCTGCTTCTAACCTGTTGTTATCGCCTAGAGCGCGTTGATAAGAAATTTCTGCCCCAAAGCCATCACCATCACCGAAGCGAAGACCAATAGCGTTTTTTGAGATAGTTTGCGCCTGTACGGCAAAAGTTGTTCCTACGATTAGGGCTAGCGTAAAAAGTATTTTTTTCATTAGTTTATATTTTAAACAAAAATGTTCTTTTAGTACTTAATGAAAACCCTATTAAATGTTAATGGTACTGAAAGAATTATCCTTCAAATTCCTCGTCTGGTGCAGGATCTTCTTCACGATTCTGTTCACGTTTCTGTTGATTGAATCGGTAGGTGAACGCTAACGTAATCTGACGTTGTCTGTATTGAAATTCACTGTCTGATATAAAAGATGCGGTGTTTGTAGTTGACTCACGTCTTCTTGAATTCAGTAAATCACTTACGTTCAAAGTCAGCGAACCTTGCTCATCAAGTATATCCTTGCTAGCTGCTAGATTGATAGTTGTGATGGCATTTTGAGTTCCTTGGGCATTTTCTGACGCACCTCTATAATTAACACGTGCTTGAAAGTCAATTTTAGCGGGTAACTCAAATTTCTGATTCAATCTTAAAAAGTAGGTGGTATTGACAAAGTCAAAATTTTGATCTTCAAATTCGCCTGTTGGATCAACATAATCTCCATCGGTCTCTACTCTAAAGACGTTTGCGTCAGAGTTGATGGTCCACCATTTGAATGGTCTGTAGGTAAGTGTCAATTCATATCCCAATCGTTGTTCTGTAGAAAGGTTGACTGGAAATCTAAAAACAGCAGTAGTATTATCACCTGGAGCAGTTCCAGAAGTTTCAATCGTTTCCACATTGTCCGTACTTCTATTGTAATATATAGAAGTACTCAAGGTTAACTTTGACCATCTTCTCAAGTAGCCTAAATCCAGTTGATTAGAAAACTGCGGATTCAAATCAACGTTTCCTCTATAAAACGAGTTTTGACTGGATCTACTTGGGAATGGATTTAATCTGCGACCTCTAGGTCTTCTAACCCTTCTGTTGTATCCTAAGGTGATATTCTCATCTTCCTGTAATTCGTATCCTAGATTTAGAGTTGGGAATAAACTACTGTAACTTTTCTCACTAGTTACATCTGTAGTTTCCTGATTGATATTGATGTTGGTTTGCTCAAACCTGAGACCAGCCAATAATGAAAAAGCGCCAAATTCTTGCCCATATTGTCCATAAGCGGCGTTGACAAATTCCTCATAATTAAAAGTATTATTGAGTTCAGGATCTGGAATCAATCCGCTGCCATTGTCAAAATTTTCTATTTCTTCAAAAAAATAGCTGTTAGATATATCTCTATAATTACCGCGATAACCGGCTTCATATTGAATAGTTTCTCCAACAGGTTTTACCCAATCCACCTGAAGCAATGCTTCGGTTTCATCTTCAGTCTCTAGAAGTCTTTCAAGGTCATTCAGAGAGTTCGAGATAAGTTCCGTTTGATCGATGTTAGATTCTTTATCTTCTATTGAAATCGAGTATTGGGCGGTTGCTGTTAACTTTTGACCATTGTCGTCAAGTTCATTTTGATAGTCAAGCGAGAACTGCAAATCATCTTCATCTTCAGATTCCAACTCTCTTCTTAAATTGATCTCGTCGAATTCTTCACCAGCAAAAGTTCTTGTGTTATTGTTTGTAGTTTCATCGTCATCATTTCCTAGACGATAAACAATGTTACCAACGATGCTGCTATTGTCATCGATAAAGTATTCTGCGCCTATGCTGGTAAAATAATTTCTTCCTAAACGATCAAAATCCCGACGCTCCTGTACTGCCAATAATGTAGTGTCTGGAAGTACTTCATTAGGTCCAAATTTGTAATCTATATCTGTTCTGGCATATCCAGGAGAAGTTCTATAATTGTAACCTGTGTTTGTAAACAAGTTCCATTTATTGGTTCTATAATTTAAGTTGATGGATGCTCCATAGCGCTCTGGATAACCTGCGCTTACATTGAAAGATCCATTAAATCCCTGAATCTGGTTTTTTCTAAGAATGATATTGAGAATACCGGCTGTACCTTCTGCATCATATCTGGCACTTGGTGAAGTAATCACCTCAACGCGTTCAATAGCTTCTGCAGGAATTTGACGCAGCGCTTCTGCACCATTAAATCCTACAAGTGCGCTGGGACGTCCATCAATCAGGATACGAACATTATCATTCCCACGTAAAGAAACATTTCCTTCCACATCAACGGATACTGAAGGTACATTATCCAAAACATCGCTTACAGATCCACCGCGCACGGTTAAATCTTGTCCTATATTATATATTTTTTTATCGAGTCTTAGGTCTACAGTTGTTTTCTCTGCAACAACTACAAGAGCATCTAATTGAGCTACATCTTGTGCCAATTCTATTGTTCCAAAATCTTTATTTTCTGTAATCACCACATTCTCTCTTACAATAGGTTGAAAAGAGATAAATTCCCATTTGACATTATAAGTTCCAGGAGTGACGGTAAATTGATAATTTCCATCAAGATCAGTAATTCCACCTTGTGGCGATACGTTTGGATCTGAACTTATAATTGACACTGTGGCAAATTCCAGTGGACTCTTTGTGGTTTTCTCAATGAGCTTTCCAGAAACAACCACGGGTTGTTGAGCAAATGATAAAAAAGAAAATAGAAATACGAGGCAGGTAAAAGTTGGTTTCATAAATGATTTAGCTTAATGCTATGACCACAAAACTACCTGCAGGATTAACCGTGGTTTGCTAAGCTTGCGTTAAAGCAGCCACGATTATTCACAACTAACTGTTAACAATTTGTACCTACAATTGATTTGTAGGTTTTTCCCGACCAGATTCCATCAAAAATGCTTTTAGAAACGCATCTAGGTCTCCATTTAAAACTGCGTCAACATTTCCTGTTTCATGTGCAGTTCTAACATCTTTAATAAGTTTATAAGGATGTAATACATAATTACGTATTTGAGAACCCCATTCAATTTTCATCTTGCCGGCTTCAATCTCATCACGAGCAGCGTTTTGCTTTTGTAATTCAATTTCATAAAGCTGAGATTTAAGCATTTGCATGGCTTTCTCTCTGTTTTCTAACTGCGATCTTGTTTCAGAATTATGAATAATAATTCCTGATGGATGGTGTGTCAAAATTGCTTTGGTTTCCACCTTGTTGACGTTCTGTCCACCGGCGCCACTGGATCTCGCAAAATCCCAAGAGATATCTGCTGGATTGATATCGATTTCTATACTATCATCTGCTAGCGGATATACATAAACCGAGGCAAAAGAGGTATGACGTTTTGCATTAGAGTCGAACGGAGAAATACGTACCAATCGATGGACACCATTTTCACCTTTCAACCACCCAAAACTATAATCTCCTTCAATCTCCAGAGTCACCGTTTTAATACCAGCGACGTCACCAGATTGAAAGTTAAGCTCCTTCACTTTGTAGCCACTTTTCTCTGCCCACATGATGTACATGCGCATGAGCATTTCTGCCCAGTCGCAGGATTCTGTTCCACCAGCGCCAGCAGTGATTTGAAGTACGGCACTAAACTCATCGCCTTCATTTGACAACATGTTTTTGAACTCTAGCTTTTCTACGAGCTCAAAAGCTGCATTATATTTTGAGGTAACATCTTCCTCTGTGGCCTCATCTTCCTTGTAGAATTCATAGAGAACTTCTAGATCTTCGCCCAGTGTGACGGCGGTGGCATAGTCTGTCGTCCAGGCCTTTTTATTACGCAGTTGCTTCATAATTGCCTCTGCTTCTTTGGAATTATTCCAGAAATCGGGTGAGAACGTTTTCTCCTCGAGATTGGTAATCTCAATTTGCTTGGCCTCAATTTGCAGATAATCCTTCAACGCTGCCGTTCGTTCCTTCAATTCCGCGATCTGGTCTGCTGTAATCATGTACCTTGAATAATTTGGAAGGTAAAAATACAGCTTAATTCCCTTTTTTATTGATGATTCCCGATGGTTAAGTGTGCAAATGGGATTAAATTTATCTCGCTTTCGCGAAAGCGGAATTATCAAAAACCTTCCTGCGCATCTCGCGTTTGGGAACAATGAATGGAACTTATGATTGATTTGCGTAGTGATACCGTCACAAAACCTAGTAAAGGAATGTTGGATGCCATGTTTCATGCCGAAGTTGGCGACGATGTATACAAGGAAGATCCAACGGTAAATGAACTGGAGCGCCGTGTTGCAGAAATATTTGGGATGGATGATGCGTTATTTTTTCCTACGGGAAGTATGGCAAATCAGGCAGCCATCAAAATGCACACGCAACCTAGCGAGCAGCTTATTGCAGATAAATATGCACACGTCTTTAATTATGAAGGTGGCGGCGTGTCATTCAATAGTGGTGTTTCCTGTAAGTTGCTGGACGGTTCTCGAGGTATGGTCACGGCGCAACAGGTTGAGGATGCTATCAATCCGCCAGATTTTTATCACAGTCCATTGACAACTTTAGTCTGTTTAGAGAATACGACCAACAAAGGTGGTGGCGCTTGTTATGATTGGAACGTAGTTAAAGAAATTAAGGAAGTGTGCACCAAGCATGGTTTAGGATTGCATCTGGACGGTGCACGTTTATGGAACGCGATTGTAAAAACGAATCAGGATCCTAAGGAATATGGTGAGGTTTTCGATACCGTATCAGTCTGTTTTTCAAAAGGAATGGGAACACCGTTGGGCACCGTATTGACCGGGAAAAATCCGCTGATGGAAAAAGCGATGCGAGTACGTAAAGTTCTAGGCGGCGGTATGCGCCAAACAGGATTTATGGCCGCAGCAGCATTATATGCGCTGGATCACAATATGGAGCGACTCCATCAAGACCATCGCAAAGCAACGGAATTAGAAACTTTCCTAGCTTCTCAATCTTGGGTCAAAAAAGTTGAACCCGTAGAAACCAATATCGTAATTTTCGAAGTAGTCGATGAGATTTCAGTCACTCAGTATTGCGCTAAAAATGATATTATCATTAGCAATATGGGACAAGGAAAGTTGCGATTAGTTACTCATCTGGATTACACAGATGTACAGCATGCGCAGTTTATGGATTTGATGACGAAGTATTCAAATTGAACTTGATCTAGAAAATTTTCAATAATTGATTTGAGTTGCAAATTATAATTATCAATTATTTAAATTCTACCAAATTACTTAAACATATCCATCCCAGGAATATTAGGCATTCCTTCTGATGCTACAGCCGCTACTTCTTTATCAAAAATGTCAGAAGCTCTATCTAAAGCCTTGTTGAGTGTAAGAATTAGGTAATCCTCTAATTGCTCTTTGTCTTCCAGCAATTCGTCTGCGATATCAATTTTCTTAATCTGACGGTCTGCGGTAACGGTTACATTGATAAGACCATCGCTTGACTTTTCATCGATCAATACCGTTGACATTCTTTTTTTGGTTTCTTCTACTTTTTGTTGGGTTTCCTTGAGCTTACCCATCATTCCCATCATATCTCCAAACATAATTTTGTCTTTTTTAAATTTTGAAGTGCAAAAATAACAACTCTGGGCTTTCTCTAGCATGAGTTAACCTTTGATTATCTTGCAGGCCAATTTTACACGACTCTATTTCCCTATGAATATCAAACCACCTAGTGCAAAAAAAATTCCTCATGTACATGAGATCCACGGACATCAGCGATTGGATAACTACCACTGGATGAAGGAACGCGACGCGCCAGAAGTGATCGACTACCTCAATCAGGAAAATGATTATTACGAGCAAATGACCGCTCACACAGCCAATTTGAAAGATGAGTTGTTTGAGGAAATCAAGGGCAGACTTAAGGAAGACGATGAGTCTGTTCCTTATCTATATAATGGGTATTGGTATTTCACTAAAATGGAAAAGGGTGAATCCTATCCATATTACTTTCGGCGTAAAGATGGTAGCGAGAAAGTGGAGTTGTTATTCAATGTGAACGAGATGGCAGATGGTCACGAGTTCTATAAACTTTCAGGACTTAACGTTTCTCCTAATAACAATCTCATCGCTTATGGTGTAGATGCGGTAGGTCGTAGGGAATATTCTTTGTTTGTGAAGAATTTAGAGACCGGTGAGATTCATGCGCAATCTATTCTGGGAACTACGGGAAGTTCCGTTTGGGCAAATGATAACCACACCTTGTTTTTTGTAAGACAAGATCCGCAGACGTTGCGGGCAAATAAAATATTTAAGTACAGTCTTGATCAGGATGCTAAAGAAGCATCTGTCATTTTTGAAGAGAAGGAAGACACATTTAATTGTTTTGTTTACAAAACGATGAGTGCGCGATACATCATGATCAAATCATCATCCACGTTAAGTGATGAAATTCGTTTTATTGATGCCAGCAAACCTGATAGTTCTTTCAAGTTGATTCAGGAGCGCCAACCAGAAATGGAATATAGCGCCTCACATTATGGTGATCATTTTTATATTATGACCAATAAGGATAACGCCTTTAATTTTAAGGTCATGAAAACTCCTATTGGAACTCCACAAATGGAAAATTGGGTGGATTTGATTCCGCATAATCCAGATGCTTTGTTGGAAGATCTTGATATCTTCAAGGAGTTTATGGTGGTTACAGATCGATTCAATGGTTTGAACCGTATCAGGATCAGATCCTGGGATGATACCGTGGATTATTTCCTGCCATTTACCAGTGAAACCTACACCGCTTATACGAGCGCCAACTTTCAGTTTGATACAGAAATGCTGCGCTATGGCTACAATTCATTGACCTTACCGCCATCTGTGATTGAATTCAATATGCGCACTCGAGAGGAAAAAATATTGAAGACTCAAGAGATTGAGGATCCCCATTTTGATCCAGATAATTATACTTCAGAAAGAGTTTGGGCCACTGCAAAAGATGGTGTGAAAATCCCTATCAGCCTGGTTTATAGAAAGGACCAGCGCAAGGCAGATGGGAATCCGCTACTGCAGTATGGTTATGGGAGTTATGGACATACCATTGATCCCTATTTCTCAATCTCGCGATTGAGTCTGCTGGATCGCGGTTTCATTTTTGCTATAGCTCACGTTCGTGGTGGTGAATACCTGGGCCGTGAGTGGTACGAGCAAGGCAAGATGTTCCAGAAGATGAACACCTTTACAGATTTTGTGACTTGCAGTGAGTATTTGGTAGAGCACGCTTTCGCGAAAGCGGGACACCTGTACGCCTCAGGTGGATCTGCCGGTGGATTGTTAATGGGAACCATCATGAATCTAGCGCCACACTTATATAACGGAATTTTAAGTGCGGTACCGTTTGTAGATGTCGTGAGTACTATGCTGGACGATTCTATACCGCTGACAACAGGTGAATATGACGAATGGGGAAATCCAAACATCAAGGATAGCTACGATTATATGCTTGCTTACTCCCCATACGATCAAGTCAAAGACGCCGAGTTTCCCAACGTGCTGGTCACGACCGGATACCACGATAGCCAGGTTCAATATTGGGAACCTGCAAAATGGGTGGCGAGGCTGCGTGATCATCAAAAAGGAGCGCAAGTCATTTTATTCAAGACAGATATGACGAGCGGTCATAGCGGTGCATCTGGTAGGTATGATGCTTTGAAAGAAGTCGCAATAGACTTTGCATTTTTGCTTGATATGGAGAAAAAGGCAACCAACTGATTTTTTATGTAAATTTGCAACGTTTTGCGCTTTTTTAAGTCAGGACGAAAACATACTATATGAGCGGACAAATTCAGGCGTACAACAATGTTCTTGAGTTAATAGGAGAAACTCCTCTTATCAAATTATCCAAAACCGTTGAGGGCTTCCCTGGCGATTATTATGCTAAGGTTGAGTCATTCAACCCAGGACATTCTTCAAAAGACAGAATAGCTTTACATATTATAGAGCAGGCAGAAAAAAAAGGAATTCTCAAGCCTGGTGATACCATTATTGAAACCACATCTGGTAATACCGGATTTAGTATCGCTATGGTGAGCCGCATTAAGGGCTATGATTGTATTCTTGCCGTAAGTTCAAAATCAAGTGCCGATAAGATTGACATGCTTAAATCGATGGGCGCAAAAGTTTACGTTTGTCCAGCACACGTGAGTGCAGACGATCCACGTAGTTATTACGAGGTCGCTAAAAGACTTCATGAAGAAATAAAAGATAGTATCTATATCAACCAATATTTCAATGAGCTCAATACTGAAGCGCATTATCTTTCTACAGGACCAGAAATATGGAAACAAACGGCTGGAAAAATAACGCATCTGGTAGCTTGTAGTGGTACCGGTGGAACCATTTCAGGAACTGCCAAGTATTTGAAAGAACAAAATCCAGAAATTCAGATCCTGGGTGTTGATGCTTATGGTAGTGTATTGAAAAAATATCACGAGACTCAGGAGTTTGACAAGAACGAAATCTATCCATACCGTATAGAAGGATTAGGTAAAAACTTGATCCCAACCGCTACTGATTTTGATGTCATCGACAGTTTTACAAAGGTAAAAGATGAAGACGCGGCTCATATGGCTCGCAGGATTTCACAAACTGAAGGTCTTTTTGTAGGCTACACCAGTGGTGCAGCAATGCAAGCAGTGAAGCAACTGGTTAAGGAGAAAACTTTTGGCGATGATGCCGTTGTTGTTGTTATTTTCCCAGATCATGGATCGCGTTACATGAGTAAAATATACAACGATAAGTGGATGGAAGATCAAGGATTTTTTGACAGCGTCTCTACAGCTGCAGATCAGCATATTGAATATATCAAGTAAACTACCTTATTATTAGGTGGTTATGAGTTGGTTTGTTTCGCTTTCGCGAAAGCGAACTTACAATTTCAACTCATTAGTTTTCAACACTTTATCAACTATTTAAGTAGATTGTTAGGCGATTTACGTATAGGAAATCTGCCATTTCTATCGTATATTTGTACACTTAATTTGTATCATGAACGATTTATTTGATAAGATTTATAAAGACAAGGGACCTCTAGGAAAATGGGCTTCTGTAGCAGAAGGTTATTTCGTTTTTCCAAAACTTGAAGGACCTATTGCAAACCGCATGAGATTCAACGGTCGTGAGGTAATTACCTGGAGTGTCAACGATTATCTAGGACTTGCCAATCACCCTGAAGTTCGTAAAGTAGATGCAGAAGCTGCTGCAGAATACGGTAGTGCCTACCCAATGGGAGCGCGTATGATGAGTGGTCACACAGATCTTCACGAACAATTACAAGATGAGCTTGCTGCTTTTGTAAACAAGGAAGCTGCTTATTTGTTGAATTTTGGGTACCAAGGAATGGTATCTACTGTAGATGCTTTGGTTTCTAAGGATGATGTTATCGTTTATGATGTAGATGCTCACGCTTGTATTATTGATGGCGTTCGTTTGCATCATGGTAAGAGATTTACCTATAAGCACAACGATTTAGAAAGTATCGAGAAAAACCTACAACGTGCCACAAAAATCGCTGAAGAAACCGGTGGCGGAATCCTAGTGATCTCCGAAGGTGTTTTTGGAATGCGTGGTGAGCAAGGTCGCTTAAAAGAGATCGTTGCTTTAAAGAAAAAATATAAATTCAGACTTTTTGTTGATGATGCTCATGGTTTTGGTACGCTTGGTAAAACAGGCGCTGGAGCAGGTGAGGAGCAAGGCATACAGGATGATATCGATGTTTATTTTGCAACTTTTGCAAAATCCCTGGCAAGTACAGGAGCTTTCATCGCTGCCGATAAGGAAATCATGGATTACCTTAAGTACAACTTGAGATCGCAGATGTTTGCCAAATCATTGCAAATGCAACTAGTAGTAGGCGCATTAAAACGTCTAGATATGTTACGCACAATGCCAGAGCTTAAAGAGAAGCTTTGGGATAATGTAAACGCTCTACAATCAGGACTTAAGAAAAGAGGTTTTGACATAGGAACTACACAAAGTTGTGTAACTCCAGTTTATCTTAAAGGAAGTATTCCAGAAGCCATGGCTTTGGTAAAAGACCTTAGAGAAAACTATGGTGTGTTCTGTTCTATCGTTGTATATCCGGTAATTCCTAAAGGACTTATCTTATTAAGATTGATACCAACGGCAACTCACACGATGCAAGATATTGAAGAAACGCTTGATGCGTTTGACGCCATCCGTGATCGATTGGATTCTGGTGTTTATAAACGATTGAGTGCAAGTGTCGCTGAAGCGTTTGCTTAGATAATAAATCACTTTCGCATTTGCGATAATTATAAAGTCCCGCACGAGCGGGACTTTTTTAGTTACTAGGTATAGGCTTCGTAAGCCTATACCATCATAAGGTGCGGAATTAATTCCGCACCTTATGATGGTATGTTGCTAGACTTGTGGATTGTAACAGAATATCTATTGCTTATACAATGTAGCACGTTGCATCACAGAAAGCGGATAATTCTTTACAATCGCGCTTTCTTCTTTTCCTGTCATAGAGGTATCTTGAATCCTGGAAAGCGCAATCATAAACTCCATACGATCGTCATAGAATATCTCTGTGCTATTTAAAAGATTATTAGCGACTTCATAGGTGCTATACAAAGTGTGATTTGCGTACGCACTCTCGAGAATAATACCATTGTTCTCATCTACTAAGAATAGGTTGGGGTTATGAGTTCTCTTTAAGTTATAATTACGTGGAGAACGCTCTTCTCCATAATAAATAGTGTACTTAAAATTATCAATAGAATCTGTCTTATTCATGTGAAACTCCATGGGAATGGATTGCTCTCCATTGCTTGATGTGATTTTCAAATCACCTTTATAGATACCGAGAAAATCTTCAGGAAACTTTTTTTTATCTATTGTTGCTTCCGTTTCGGATTGGGAGACTTCCTGCTGGTTTTTTTCAGAGGGCTTATTACAGCTGACGAGTACAGTAATAAGCAGTAGAGTTAGTATATTTTTCATGGCTTAAAAATACGTTGTTTGGGAAAATGAAAACCTCCTAAAACGAGGAAATCCCGAGAGTCAAAAGACATCTCGAGATTTCCCACTAACCAACCAAAAAACTTTATGAAAGAAATTTACTCTTCATAAACAACCTTCGATTAGTATATTACAATTGGCGTGCCAAACTTATTTTTCATCCTCTACAACCATTTTTTCCATTTGAAGAAACCAAGCAAAGCCACAAATAAACATCCACTCAAAATCCAGAAATATCGATAACCATGTTCCCATTTTAATTCAGGAATGTATTCGAAGTTCATTCCATAAATACCTGCAACAAAAGTTAATGGAATAAATATAGAAGATATGATGGTCAACACCTGCATGATCTGGTTCATCTTATAACTCACGCTTGATAAATACATATCTCTAAGACCAGCGTTGATTTCTCGATAGGACTCTACAGTTTCTATAATCTGTATACAGTGGTCATACGCATCCTGGAAATAACTCTTGATATGTTGATCGATCAATTCAGAATCTTCTTTTAAAAGACGACTAATCGATTCTCGTAACGGAAAAATAGCGCGTCTTAATTTGAGAAGCATACGTTTATTCTTCTGGACACGTTCCAAGGATTCTTTCTGTGGATCATCAAATATCTCATCCTCAAGTTGATCTAGGTGCTCACCTATCTGTTCTACGGCTATAAAATAATGATCAATCACTGAATCAATCAGTGCATAAAACAGATAGTCATTTTTGCTGGATCGTATACGCCCGCGACTTTCTTCAATGCGTTCTCTTATATTTTCAAAAACATCACCGGTCTTTTCCTGAAAAGTAATAACAGCATCTTTTGTCAATAATATGCTTACTTGTTCCTGATCAATGTCTTTTTCTTCAGGATTGTAACTTATCATTTTAATACACTGATAGATGCATTCTTGGTAGAACTCGGTTTTGGGACGTTGTGTAGTATTTGCAATATCTTCAAGTAGAAGATGATGCAAATGGAATTTGCTACCTACCTTCTCCAATAGATCTATTTCATGTACACCATCAATATTGAACCAGTTTACATGGTCCTCACTTAGTTTGTCCAGATAGATTCCATCCAGCTTTTTGAATTCGTTGGTATCGTATAAGATGGTCTCGCTAGTGACTTCTCCATGCCTTTCTTCACCTACATATGATATCGTTCCAGGCGGTTGAAAAACACTGCTTCTGGATTTGGGTGTGGCCTTACGGCGCAATCTAGGTCTTTTCATTCCATGAAATTTAGTGGCCTAATTTAGCTTTTCTGCAATAAATGGCGCGGTATGACTCTTCTTTACTTTAGCAACTTCTTCAGGAGTGCCTGCCGCTACTAAGTAACCGCCTTCTGCACCGCCATCGGGACCTAAGTCAATCACATAATCTGCGCATTTGATGAGATCCATATTATGCTCAATAACGATCACGCTATGACCTTTTTCAATCAGTGCATTGAAACTGTCCAGCAATTTATTGATATCGTGAAAGTGTAGTCCGGTAGTAGGCTCATCAAAAATAAATAAGGTCTTATCGCTGGTGGTACCTTTCACTAGAAAACTAGCCAATTTAATACGCTGCGCCTCACCACCAGATAGAGTAGAACTACTTTGTCCTAAAGTAACATAGCCCAAACCAACGTCCTGCAACGGCTTAATTTTTCTCGATATTTTATCTTGCGAGTGCTCATTGAAGAATTCCATTGCATCATTGATCGTTAAGTTTAGGACGTCATCAATATTCTTTCCTTCAAACTGGACCTCAAGAATTTCTTTTTTAAATCGCTTTCCATTACAGGTTTCACAAACCAGCGTTACATCTGCCATGAACTGCATTTCTATAGTTACCTCACCATCACCTTTACAGGTTTCACAACGCCCACCATCTACATTAAAAGAGAAGTGTTTCGGTTGATAGTTCCTGATTTTTGAAACTTTTTGAGAAGCAAATAAGGAGCGAATATCGTCATAAGCCTTTATGTAAGTAATGGGATTGGAACGTGAACTGCGCCCAATGGGATTTTGGTCAATGAACTCAACCGTTTTTACATTCTCGAACTTTCCAGATATATCGGTAAATTGGCCAGCTTTTGCTCCGTAGCCGCCCAACTTTTTCAGCATGGCTGGATATAGAATTTGCTTTACCAGCGTGGACTTTCCGCTACCAGAAACACCTGTGATCATAGTCAACACTCCTAATGGGAAAGTGACGTCAATGTTCTTAAGATTATTTTGACGAGCACCGGTAATATCAACGTGATATTTATAGGTTCTACGCTTTCGCGGAAGCGGAATTTCCATAGAACCATTCAAGTATTGAGCAGTCAGACTCGATGATTTCAAGATTTCTGCAAGAGTTCCTGCAGCTACGACCTCGCCGCCGTGCGTACCAGCTTCTGGGCCAATATCAATAATGCGATCTGCTGCCTGCATAATTTCTTCATCATGCTCTACAATGATCACAGTATTACCTAGATCACGCAGGTTTTTCAAAACTTTAATCAATCTCTTAGTATCTCGCGGATGCAGTCCAATACTGGGTTCATCCAGAATGTACATGCTGCCTACTAAGCTACTTCCTAATGAAGTTGCAAGATTGATCCGCTGCGATTCACCGCCAGAAAGGGTGTTTGATTTACGGTTCAATGTGAGGTAGTCTAGCCCAACATCAGATAAGAATTCCAGGCGACTGTTGATTTCCTTTAAAAGCCGTTTTGCAATGATCTGTTGCGATTCATCCAGCTGTAATTCCTGAAAGTAAGTTTTCAGATTTTTGATGGGCATTTCAACCAGATCCGTAATCGTCGTGTTGTTGATTTTTACATAATTTGCTTCAGGACGCAATCGTTTTCCTTTGCAGACTGAACATCTAGTCTTGCCACGATAACGCGATAGCATAACCCGATTTTGAATTTTATAGGCTTTGGATTCAAGCTCTGCAAAGAAATCATTGAGTCCAGAAAAATATTTGTTACCATCCCAGACAAGGTCCTTTTGCTTTGTTGTCAGTTCAAACCAGGGTCTATGAATAGGGAAATCAAATTTGCCAGCATTCTTGATTAGTTGATCCTTGTACCAACTCATGTTCTCACCACGCCATGGAAAAACCGCACTTTCATAGACTGATAAAGCAGTGTTAGGTATAACTAAGTCTTCATCAATACCTATGACGTCGCCATAACCTTCACATTTAGGGCAAGCACCATAAGGATTATTAAAGCTGAACAGATTCGGGTTAGGTTCCAGAAACTCTATACCGTCCAATTCAAATTTGTTGGTGAACTCTCGGGATTTTGATCCATCTAGATGTTCTACATAAGCAACGCCTTTTCCTTCAAAAAAAGCGGTGTCGACGGCATCTGCAAGGCGGTTGTAAAAATCTTCATCATCGCGTTTGATGATACGGTCAATAACGATGAATACTTTATCCTTGCTAGAAAAGGTGAGTTCATTCTCATCAATACGATGTACTTCACCGTTCACCTTGATACGGGTAAAACCTTGCTGTAGCAGTACGGCTAACTGCTGAGGCACATCGCGTTTTCCCTTGACGATTAATCTTGTGGTAAGTAGCATTTTAGTCCCATCTTCTTCTTTCTTGATGTAATTGATGACATCTGTGACGGTATCTTTCTTTACTTCGTTTCCAGAAATAGGAGAGTAGGTACGGCCTATACGAGCAAATAGTAGTTTGAGGTAATCATAGATTTCTGTCGTTGTACCTACTGTACTTCTAGGATTTGTTGAGTTGACCTTTTGTTCAATGGCTATCGCAGGTGCGATCCCTTTGATGTATTCAACTTTTGGCTTATTCAATCTCCCTAAAAACTGTCTCGCATAGGAGGAAAGACTCTCAACGTAACGACGTTGACCTTCTGCATAAAGTGTATCAAATGCTAGAGATGATTTACCACTACCAGAAAGCCCTGTAATGACGACCATTTCATTTCTAGGAATGACCGCATTGAGCTTTTTAAGGTTGTGTAACTCAGCACCCTTGACTAGAATATTCTTTTTGGGACTTAGGGAATCTATATTATCGAAGATGATCTTTTTTGCCATAAACACAAAGATAACAAGCGGTTCAACGATATGATGTTCTACGGAATCATTAATATGTTAAATTCCAAAGCGAAGTTTTGTTAGTTTGGAACAAATGTTGTTATCTTTAACCCGTTAACAAAATTTAAACACCGCGTATACAATAACACTACTTTAAAACAGATCGACTTCATTTTGAACAAGATCATTAGTTGTTATCGTATGAACTTCAAAGACGCAAGTGATGCCGTACTGGTAAAGCAGTACATGGAAGGCCAGGAATCTTCTCTAGAGATTCTAATCAAAAGACACCAACAAAGAATTCACGGTTTTATCTTTTCCAAAGTTTTGGATCGGGATATTACTGAAGATATTTTTCAAGATACCTTCATTAAAGTAATTCGTACCCTTAAAAGAGGAAAGTACAATGAAGAAGGAAAGTTTTTGCCCTGGGTAATGAGGATCTCTCATAATTTGGTTATCGACCACTTCCGCAGGAACAAGCGCATGCCTAAATTTCAATCACGTAACGACTTCGATATTTTTGATGTAATCAGTGATGGTGAGGATAGTATAGAATCTGCCTTGATTACAGATCAAGTACATAGTGATGTAAAGCGATTGATTGAGGAATTGCCAGACGATCAAAAAGAAGTATTGGTGATGCGTATTTATAAGGAGATGTCGTTTAAGGAAATCGCTGAAACTACAGATGTGAGTATCAACACCGCTCTAGGTAGAATGCGATATGCGCTCATCAATTTGCGCAAGGTCATTGATAAGCACAACATTGTTTTGACACAATAATTTATTCTGGAATATAATATTGACAAGTTTTGTGCGTTTTGAGTAAAATCAATAACACTATCACATGCCAAAACTTTACAATAAACCTACTCCAGAATCATTGAAAACATCAGGTCCACGACCAGAAACAATTCAAAGGATTTTATCCTTTTCAAAAGCACTTAGTGTCATAAAAGTCAATCACATGACTTTTGAAACATTAAACAACTAAATTTTGTTTTTTAGATTTGCTTGACCCGTCTAGGCTTTGCCTCGACGGGTTTTTATTTTATGGTAATCTGCTAGAACTGTTTTTCTGCCTATTGTTTTGGTGATGATGTCTTTCTCTAGATCCCAACCACGAGCAGGACTATATTGACGGCCATACCAGATGATTTGTAAATGAAGTTCGTTCCATTTTTCTTCCGGAAATAAGCGCTTGGCATCTCTTTCTGTTTGTACCACGTTCTTTCCATTAGTCAAGTTCCATCGGTACATTAATCGATGTATATGAGTATCCACAGGAAATGCTGGTATTCCAAAGGCTTGAGACAAAACTACAGCTGCTGTTTTGTGACCTACCGCAGGAAGTTCTTCCAATTCTTCGTAGGTTTTAGGAACAAGGCCATTATGCTTATCGATTAAAATATGACTCAATCCGTAAATACCTTTTGCCTTCATAGGAGATAGTCCTACAGGTTTGATGATTTCCCTTATTTCTTCTACAGAAAGTCGGATCATATCATACGGATTGTCTGCTCGTTCAAATAGTAAAGGCGTGATTTGATTCACCCTAACATCAGTACTTTGAGCACTCATTAACACAGCAATTAGTAGCGTATAAGGATCTTTGTGATCCAATGGAACAGGAATGACTGGATAAAGTTCTTCTAGCGTTTGTATTACAAAATTTACTTTTTCCTGTTTTTTCATTACTATCTTCGTGTTATTAAAAACTATACCATGACGACTCTCAAAGCTGGCTACAAAGCTCCTGATTTTTCAATTCCTAACCAAGACGGTGAAATAGTCTCGCTTTCTGACTTCAAAGGTAAAAAGTTGGTTCTATTCTTTTATCCCAAAGCTAGTACCCCAGGATGTACTGCTGAAGCTTGCAATTTAAGAGATAATGTATCTCGCTTTCGCGAAAGCGGATACGAAATATTAGGCGCCAGTGCAGATAGTCAAAAGCGCCAATCCAATTTTAAGGAAAAGTTTGAGTTACCCTACGACCTACTAGCAGATGAGAATCACGAATTGCTCAATGCATACAAAGTTTGGGGCCCGAAAAAGTTTATGGGTAAAGAATACGATGGTATTCACCGCACCACTTTTGTAATTGATGAAAATGGGGTTATTGAAGAAGTGATTTCAAAAGTCAAGACTAAAGAACATACAGATCAAATCCTGTAGTATTTAATCCACCGTTTCGGGTTCGCAGTTTTCATTGCAGCCAAAGAAGTTACCTTCATCAATCAATTCTGGAATACCTTCTGGTAACATATCTTGCCAGCCATCTTCACCAGATTCAATCATGCGCAACACCTCGCGTGAGTAGATATGACCTATTTCTGAGTCAAAGTTTTCTATGTCAATCACACGACCGTTGTACTTGAAGAATTTGTACAATTCCTTCATACGTGGATGTACCTTTAGATTCTCACTAGTCGTGAGTTCGCCAGTTTCGGCATCCTGCATAGGATATAGATATACACGCAAATCCTTGAAGAATAGTTTTCCAAAGGCTTCTAATATACCGCCGCTTAAGTGGTGATAATATTGAGTGTCAAATATGTCGATGAGATTATTGGTTCCCATTACAAGCCCAATGCGCTCTTTTGTATAATTATTTAGATATTCCACTAAGCGATAGTACTCCTTAAAGTTAGAGATCATTACCGTTTGACCTAATGAACAGAGAAGTTCTGCGCGATGCATGAAGTCTTCTTCATCAATTTCACCAGAAGCTTTTAAGTTACTAAGCGTAATTTCAAATATGGTTTCCAATCGATCCTCCTGAACCTTTCCTGATTTTACAAACATGGATCGAGCCTTGTGATACATATCCATATTTACCTTAGTTACTGGTCTAAAGCTACCTCTCAAGGCTAATACATTCTTCTTATAAAGAATTCTAGCAGCAAGAATGTTTTTACCGTCTGGGCCGAACATTACGGCCTCAGTCATTTCATTACGTAATAACTGCAGACTCATCAAACGGTTATCCACGTTTTTGAATCGAGGTCCATCAAAATTGATCATGTCAATCTCGATCTTATCCTTATCAATATGATCGTAAAGATATTTCAAGAGTTTTTTAGGCTGATCATGCTTGTAAAAAGCGCCGTAAATCAAATTGGTCCCCAAGGTTCCCAGTGTGATTTGTTGCAATCGTGCGTCACGTTCCTTGAAACGAACGTGTAGAATAATTTCGCTGTATTCCTCGCCTGGCGCAGCCTGAAATTTTATTCCTACCCAACCGTGACCTAAAAATTTCTTAGCAAAATCGATAGTAGCTACCGTATTTGCATAGGTGAAGAATAATTTGTCTGGATGTTTTTCTCTGGAAATGCGCTCTTCAATAAGATCGGTCTCGTGACGCAACATCTTGCGCAGTCTAGATTCGGTTACATAGCGACCATCATCTTGAATACCGTAAACGGCATCAGAAAAGTCCTTATCGTAGGCACTCATTGCTTTTGCAATAGTTCCCGAAGCGCCACCTGCTCTAAAGAAATGCCTTACCGTTTCCTGGCCAGCTCCTATTTCTGCAAAAGTCCCGTAGATATTACGGTTCAGATTAATTCTAAGAGCTTTGTTTTTGAGGGAAGGAACTGACTCAAAGTCGTTATCTCCTGGTAAGGTAATGGCCATGTAAACGTCTTTAGATGTTATAAACAAAGGTAACGAACGTCCTAGTAGAACAAAAAAATATCAATACTTTTAACCTAACTTAATGAAAGTAGAAATCACCATACTAGGCACAGGTACATCGCAGGGAATTCCCGTTATAGGAAGCGATCATCCAGTTTGTTTGAGTACAGATCCACGAGATAGACGATTAAGAGTAAGTGCTGCTATTGCTGTAGATGACAAGCGCTTTATTATTGACTGTGGGCCTGACTTTAGACAACAAATGCTAACAAATCATATAGACGGTTTTGACGCCTTATTGTTCACTCACGAACATGCAGATCACACAGCCGGCCTCGATGATTTACGACCCGTCTTTTTTAGACAAGGAGCCATCCAGTGTTACATGACAAATCGAGTCGAGGAATCTTTGAGAGATCGATTTAGCTACATGTTTAAGGAAGTAGATAAATATCCTGGAGTAGCAGACCTGGAAATACATCGATTTGATACCGATGAACTCATCATTGAAGGTGTCAAAATCATGCCTATAAAGGCTAGTCACGGTTTTATACCGGTCCATGGTTTCCGAATTGGAGATCTAGCCTACATGACCGATGTAAAAACTATCGAATCTAATGAAAAGGAAAAGCTCAAAAATCTTGACATTCTGGTCATCAATGCCTTGAGATATGAACCGCATAAAACTCATTTGAACATTGAGGAGGCACTCGCACTGGTTGATGAATTAAAACCTAAGCGAACATATTTTACACACATTAGCTATCATTTAGGTTTCCACAAAGAAGTAGAAAAAAGCCTACCAGAAAATGTATTTCTGGCCTATGACACCTTAAAATTAACATCACATTCATGAGACGCAATCTCTTTTTATATCTATTTATCTTTGCTTCACTAATCGCCTTGATTCTGTATGTGAACGGCAGGAATTATCAAGAATCCATTGAAAACGATGTCATCTCATTACGAGCCAAAACTGTGGAGCAGGATGCTCTACTTGACAGTATTGCAGATTCCCAACTCAATCAGCCTATTAGCTTTACCCTTGAACAGCATCAAGAAGCTAAAAATTATTTTGAAAAACTGGGATGGACCTCAGAGCGAGTACAGCAGAATGTCACGGATCAATTGCTTGATTTAAACCTGGAATCAGGAGGTAATCCATTAGTACCATTTACTGGCCAGGGTCGCGGTTTTCAGATCAATGACACCAGATTCATCAACCATAAATGGGTGTTGGTCAACTTTTCTGACAATAATCAATGGGGCGAGTTGCTGGTCACCTATACAATTCAGGACGAGGACACAATTACTTTAGAGACTACCGCTTCCGTACTCAATGATCGTTACAGGTAGTTAGAGTCTTTCTTCAAGCCATTTTTTCATGTCGTGAAAATTCTCTGGAGAGACACCATGACCCATAGGATATTGTTTGAAAAGATAGTCCACATTCAGTTTTTCCATCACTGGTTGTACCTGCATGGCCCAGTCAAATGGAATAACTTGATCCATAGTTCCATGAGAAATGAAGAAGTTTGTTTTGAGTTCGCTTTCGCGAAAGCGAGATTCCAAACCATTTATATCTTCAACAAGATCTTCATTCAAATATCCAGACATTGCAACCACATTCCTGAAAATAGTAGGGTCTGAAAGCGCCATTGCCATGGAGAGAATCGCGCCCTGTGAAAAGCCAAGAATATTGACGCTTTCCTTGTTTACATTGTAGCGATCTACAATTTCAACTATGAAGGTTTTGAGAAGCTGAATGCTTTCTCTCGCTTGATTAAGATCAGAAAACTTTCCTTTATCTGCCGTGTAGTCAATTGCATACCACGCAGCGCCATATGGCGGTAAATCGTAAGGTGCGCGAACGGAAATTATATGGATTCCTTTATCCATTTGTGGTGCAAAAGAGAATAAATCCTGCTCGTTAGAACCGTAACCATGGACTAGAATTAGTAATGGGGCATTTGCCTTATCGGCAGGTCTTGAGATATATTGAAGACTTAAATCTGTATTCATGTTATTTGATAAATGTGAACCACTTTTGGAATTGTTCGCCTACATAGGGTAGCGGAGTGGTTTGGTTTTTATAGGCATCTGCAAATCCTAAAATCGCCATGAAAATAATCAGGGAAATTAGGACAAATGCGATCCAGCCATTAGGTAAAATATTGCTAAAAGCGCTGATCAATAAAGCGATACAAGCGATCCCTAGCATCTGCCTGTGATGAAAGGTAGCAAACGGCTGATTTTTATTTAGGTTAAGTAAAATAGCTACGCCTAAAGCGGCTACAAAGACGATAAGGTGAAAATATAGAAGGATGGCACTTGCATACGCAAAAAGCGCTAGTGACTTACCTTGTGGGTCGTTATTCATTCCAGATTAGTTTTCCATTGTTATAAATTCCAAGAGCTTTTCCTTTCATTTTCATTCCTATAAAAAGACTGTTTTTAGAGGTACTCTTTAGTTGTTTTCTTTCCTGTGTATAATTTACTTCTGTTGTGAAGAAAGTAAGATTAGCAACAGCTCCAACTTCTATTTTGGGAGAATCTTTTAAAAAAACCTCGTAACCTGCGGTTAGTAGTTTTATTAAAGTTGCTTGGTCAATCTTTTGACTAAGCGCTCCATAAACACTTTCTAGACCTATCGTCCCATAATCTGCCTGATCGAATTCAACTTCCTTGGACTCTATGGCAAGAGGCGTATGATCTGAAGTGATCATATCTACTGTTCCTGATTTTATATGTTTGATCAAATTTTTATTTTCAGCTGGATCTCTCAATGGAGGCTGAACTTTGAAATTTGTGTCGTATTCAATTAGTGCCTCGCTATTTTGTAATAGATGATGAACAGATACGCTACAGGTAATCTTAAGTCCATCTTTTTTGGCTTTTTTAATAAGTTCAAGTGACGCGCCTGTAGTTATTGTGGGAATATGTAAGTCTGCTCCAGTATATCTTGCTATTTCAATGTCTCTTGAAACGCGCAGTTCTTCAGCGAATTTTGGGATTGTTTTCAGGCCTAATTGTGTGCCAGCAACATCTTCATTAACCATTCCTTTTCCGGCGATTTGAGCATCCTGAGGAAACGATTGAATGACTCCATCAAAAGGTTTGACATATTGCAAACCTACCTTTAGCAAGTTTGCATTTTCTAAAGAATTTTTGAAATCATAAAAGGATACTGCACCTGCATTGTGCATATCAAACAGTTCTGCAAGATGATCTCCTTTTTGATCTATGCTAAAATTCCCAACAGGATGTAATGTTGTTGCATGACCTGCGCTTATGGACTTTAGGTAGTTGACACCAGAGGCATCTTGTGGGTTTGGTTTGTTGTTTGGGTTGAGCATAATGTTGGTAAAACCGCTGCTTGCCGCTACATCCATTCCATTTTTCATGGTTTGACGTTCCTCAAAACCGGGCTCTCCAAAACTCACACTGCTATCAAACCAACCAACGGAGACATTTAGATCCTTATGTTCAATGACTAGATCGACATCTAGATCGATGGATGGCTCTATTCTTTCAATGATTCTGTTCTCGATAAGAATGTCCATCTTCTTATCGTGATAGTCGCCATCTGGTTGATGGATGTGAGCATTTTTTATGAGTATCATTTCAGAAATTTTAAAATCAATAATTCACAGATGAGAAAAAGCAAAGCGGCCATGATAAATATTTTCCATAGCTCAATCTTGTTATTTTCACTTTCCAACTCTTGGACAAATTCACCTACTTCACTCAATACTGTTGCACCTATTTCTTCATTTGAATAATAACTATCAAGATTTTCTGCTCGATAAGAATTGAATGAAACGGAAGCTATAGGCTGGTTCTCTAATATAACACGATAATTTCCCGCGCGATTTATCTCATTGCCTGTAGTAATTGTTGCAAATGAATTATAGGCACGTTGTTCAGGAATAATACGCTCTTCTTCCATTTGCAGTTCCAGAATTTGATCTTGTTCTAAATTCACTTGAAAGCTAATGTCATTGCGTTCAGATATCGGGTAATATAATGTGCCAGCGCTAGTATTTCTCAGGCCAATTTTATAAAACACAGGTACCACTAGTGGTGAATTCTGGAAGTTTGAATTCTCTTCGTTGAGCGGTGCGGTGAATACAAAGGTGTTGTTCAATTCAGATAGAAACGCATTGCCGTCATCGTAGGATAAAACGGGATTTCCACCGTTATTATTTGATGTAGTACTATTGACTTTTGGGTATTGAAAATTGGTAACACGTTTGCTAAAAACATTTTGCAGTATTGGATGATCAAAGTTGATTCCAGTAATTCGCTTTTCATTTGTAGTTGTGTTCAATCTGTTTAGACCGTTCAATGATTCGTATCCTGTTCCATTAATAGTCGGTATAACGATAAGAGTATTCCCAGCCGATGTAAACTTATTCAGTTCAGTAGCTAACGCACTAGTCACCGCACTTAGCTCATTAATTACTACCACTTGTTGATCCTTGATACTATTGTAATTTACATTAGTTGGCGTAGCGATAGTGTAATCAAACTCGTCAGCTGTGTAAATTCTTTTTAGAAAATCTGTCTCGGTATTATTGATATGCAATACCTTGATTTTTTCTCGAGCGTTATTAGAAATATATAGTCGATTGTCAAATTGCAAACCATCATCTTCTATCTGCAGGGATCCTTTGAAAGAATTGAGATCAGTGATTGCAAAACTGGCTTCACCTGTTTTATTGGAAACTAAAGCTGAGGTTTTTGCTAAAAGTAAATCTTCATTAAAAAAACTTACTGTTACTTGTTGCTCTTCTTCAAAATTTGAAGACAGTGATAATTGAATATTGTAATTGTTATTATCTGCAATAGAAACGAAAGCGCTATCGATACTTATATTTTTATATTCAACAGGACTAAGCTGCACGTAACGAGTATTCCATGATTCATCAGGTGTAGTGAAAGGTGTAGATCCATGCTTCTGAAAGTCTGATATCCAGAGAAACGAAAGGCTATTGTTATTTTGAGTCGCAAAAGACTTTGCTTTCAATACTACTTGATCTGGATTTAGTTGAGTAGAAGAGTAAGAAGCGCCTACTAACTCGTTTGCTACCTCTTGCTTTGTCACATTTTGAAACGACTGACTATTCGTAAATAAAGAAAACTTAAGTTGTGAAGGAAGCTTTTCAATTAGATCATTTACTGCTGTTTGATAAAGTCTACCATCAACCCCTTTTGCTTGTAGGCTGTTGGAGTTATCTAGATAGATGACCAGATTTTCATCCAGTTTCACATCGTCATCAGTTGGTAGAAATGGCTGTGCAAAAGCAAAGACAATCGCGGCAATTGCTAAAAGACGCGTTATAAGAGTTAACCATTTTTTAAGCGTGCGGCTTTTTCTGGTTTGAGTTATAAGAGGCTTTAAAAAAGCTACGTTTGTAAATGGTACTTTTTTGAATTTCCTTAGCTGGAAAAGATGAACAATAATCGGTATGGTGAGGAATAAAAGCCCGTAAAGTAGATTGGGATTTTTAAAAAGCATCGATTATCTAAGATTGCTCAAAGATAGGATGTTCCCTATGATTAGCCAACTTGTTTTGCTATGGTAAATGTGAAGGCAGTGCCCTGGTCAATTTTAGATTTACAAGTAATAACACCACCTAATTTATCTACTAGAATTTTCACTGTTGATAATCCTATTCCATGGCCGCGCTTACCACTACGATCTATTTGATTAAGTGTTGTAAATAATTTGAAAACTTCTTTTTGCTTAGTCTCGGGAATACCCATTCCATTATCTATTATAGAAATACGATAATATTTGTCAGATTCTGTTGCTATCACTTGAATTCTTATCGATTCCTCGGTATTATATTTTAAACTATTACCTATTAAATTAACTAGAATTTGTTCAACAGCAGACTCATCGCAATCCAACTCAAGATTATTTTCAGGTAGAATAAAATGGATGTATTCTTTTCTCATTCCCAGCATCTCCTCTATGTTGAGAAGCATACTGTTAATATCAAAGTGATCGTTTGTATTTAAAACAGATTGTTCACTCTCGTAGTGATTTAAAATATTATCGATGTAATCTCGCATGGAAAAAGCTGCAGACTTTATTCCTTTCAAATAATCTTCACCAGCTGCATCTAATTTACCTTTATATTTTTGCCTCATGACGTCACTTGTCATAATCATATTTGCGAGTGGCATTTTCATATCATGAGAAACGACATGAGCAAAATTTTTGAGAAGGTCATTCTTTTCTTTAAGTACAGTTTGCTTTTTTTCCAGTTCTAGTTTTTCCTTGCGCAACTGCATTTGTCTCATAATCATTTTGCTGATCATTTTGAGTGATTCTTTTTCCTCTTCACTTAGAGACCTTGGTTTGCTATCAATGACACAAACAGTTCCCAGAGGTAGATTCTCCTGGTCCATGATGGGCACACCAGCATAAAATATTACAGGATCATTACCTTTTACGTATGGATGATGTTTAAAATAAGGATCATTTCTAGCATCTTCTATGTAAAAAATTTCATCTTGACTGGCGATGGCATGAGAACAAAAGCTGAGGTTTCTAGGCGATGCAGGAAGATTAAATCCATACTGTGATTTAAACTCTACTACATCACGTTCTACAATTGAAATGAGACCTTTGGGAAGGCCCAATAATTTGCAAGCAATATCTAGTAATTGATCGAGATCCTCTGTTGGAACCTCTGGCTGCACCTTAAAAGATCTTAAATATTCTAGACGATCTTGCTCAATAGGATGCAATGGTGCATGAATCATTATTTAGGGTTTTTAGGGATCCTAAATGTACTTCTAAATTGTTAATTGTTTAACGTTTTAGTGAAATATCTTACAAATCGTCAAAAACTCCTAATCCAAAAAGGGCGTAATCATATTTTACAGGATCTAGCGGGTCTAATTTTCTAAGAGCTGTGTCTAGCTCCAATACTGCTTTTGCGTCATTCTGTTTACGCTTCAGCAACTTGAGTTTTCTTGAAATATTTCCTGTATGGACATCCAGTGGTAAGGATAGGTCACTCATCGATAACTGGTTCCAGATTCCAAAATCAACGCCATTGTTATCGCTCCTAACCATCCATCTCAAAAACATATTGATGCGTTTAGCGCTGCTATTTTTCATGGGATCGCTCACATGTTTCTGCGTTCTGTTTAGGTGCTCAATTTCAAAGAAACGTTTCTTGAACTTAGAGATTCCTTCTTGCAGATTTGATGCAGATTTGTTCGCTTTCGCGAAAGCGTTTTCCAAACCATCATCACGCAACTCAATATCCTGCAACGCTCTCATAAATGTCTTGCAGTCCTCGCTATTGAAGGTTCTGTGGACAAATCCATCAAATCGATCCAGATCCGTGGATTGGAAATTTCTGATAAAATCTGCTGGCGAATTGTCCATGAGATCCATCAACTTAGTGGCGTTATTGATGATGGATTTGCGATTGCCCCAGGATATGGTCGCGGTTAAAAAACCAGAGTAAGCGATGTCACTAGGATCTGTAAATCGATGCGGGATTTGAATAGGATCGTGAGGTATGAAATCTGGCTTATTGTAGATTTCTACCTTGTGGTCCAGAAATTCTTTAAGCTCTTTCTTATTCATACTCAACAAATCTACCATCGCTCATCGTGAGCGTGCGATCTGCAAGTGTGGCGAGCTCCTTATTGTGAGTCACGATGACAAAGGTCTGGTTAAAATTTTTGCGCAGATCTACTATGAGTTCATGAAGATTAGCGGCTGTATTGCTATCCAGGTTTCCAGTTGGTTCATCTGCAAAAATGACCTTTGGATCATTAATTAACGAACGTGCCACAGCGACGCGTTGCTGTTCGCCACCACTTAACTCGTTAGGCTTGTGGTTGATGCGGTCGCCAAGACTTAAATATTCCAAAAGCTCTTGCGCTCGTTTTTCGGCGACGGCTTTGGATTTTTTATTGATGTATGCAGGAATACATACATTCTCTAGCGCTGTAAATTCAGGCAATAATTGATGGAATTGAAAGATGAAACCAAGCGATTGATTTCTAAAATGACTCAATTGTCGGGCAGACAATTTTGTGACATCTGTGCCGTCGATCATAAGCGACGAGTTGGATACTTTATCGGGTTTTTCCAAGGTTCCCAGAATATGTAATAGAGTGGTTTTACCAGCACCAGAACTACCTATAACACTCACGATTTCTGATTCTTTGATACTTAGGTCAACACCTTTGAGTACCTGTAAATCATCAAAACTCTTGTAAATATTCTTTGCTTCAATCATTGTGGTAAAGGTACATGCTTTTATGTGGAAGAAAACCAATTTTTAGCCTCGTTCACATCAATGAAGTAGGTGATGCGTAGGCTTAGATTATGTCTAACAGGCTGCATGAATAACTCATCAAGGCTATTCTGGAAACTAATATCACCTTGATTATCAAAATTAAAAATGCTATTGCGATATAACAATCTTGCTTCACTACCAGGTGCAAACCTCCATCTGTAAGACAAGTCTAGATTCCATACATTGAAATTGGCATCTGGATTTGAATCCTCATCTAATTCATAATTGCTGTCTGCTGTGCGACCGTCCTCTTGCAATTCTGCAAACTCGCGACTAAATGCTGCTCGACTCCAGTTATTTCTAAAAGCTAGACTCAAAGCTTGTTTGTTATTGAAATTATAGGTCCCAGAAACCGAATTCTCAACGCTGTGAGTATCGCGGCGACTTAGTATAGATGTAGTTCCATTATCTGTGGTAGTTACAAAGCTATTGCGCAAATCATTTTTACTCCAGTCAAATCTATAAACCAGCAAAAACTTATCGCTAAACCTGTATCTAGGTGATATGTTGAAATTATAACCTTTTTCTGGGTCGTCAAATAAATAGAAATAGCCACCTCGTATATCTATAGCAAATTTCTTACGATAATCTGTAGATATGAATCCGCCGAAAGATTGATTTGCTGAATATCGCACATTTAAGCCTGCAATTCTAGATTCAAACCTATTCAGGTTGCGACTACCTACTGAGGTGTCAAACCCAAATGCATTTCGTTCTCTAGTGAAAAATCTAGCGTTTAAGCTCGCAGAGCTCTGGATATGAAAATCTGGATCCAATGATCTTCTATGACTTGCTCCCAGAGAGAAACGGTAACTATTGAAAATACCTTTGGGCACAAATTGCTCATATTGCATTTCTCCAAAAAGCTGATGAAAATTAGTCCTGAAGTTTCTTCCCAAGTCATTAGGATCCCAATTATCACTAATTAGATCGTATGAAACTCTTGGCTGCCAGTTACCACTCGTACTGCGCCAGTCAAGCTCTACAGCTGTACCGGTTTTAGTGTCATCAGTGAGGAAGCGATTACTCATTTTGAGCTCTGCACTGTAATTATTCTTGAGGTCTTTGTCATTGTGGTCAATTACAAAGGCGCTAACATTAGCATCTGTAAAACTGCCGCTTCTTAATGTGCTAGCATTTGTAAATGAAACCGACGAGTTACTGCCATACTGTTGGTCTAAAACGAATACATTATAATTTGTGATAGGTTCTGTAACGGCAGTACGTCTCGTTACGATGGTATCATTTGCAGCATTGATTTCAAATCCTTGGATAGTAGCCTCAGTCTTTTCTGTAAATGCATTTAAAAAACCTATTCCCAGACCATTGCGATTGCGACCAGTTACTTTTACAGCATTCAAAAGTTTAGCATTGCTGGGATTATCAACTATGTCCTCATTTTCAAATAAATCAACATCACCAGATCCAGATGGCGTCTGACCTATACGTCTCGAGAAAAACAAACCACCTTTATTGAAAAGGTCGGTTCCTTCTGAAAAGAAGGCTCTATTCTCGCTAAAGGTTTGCTCAAATGGGCCAAGATTAAGAGATACTTGATCAAAAGCTACCTGCCCAAAATCTGGTATCAACGTTGCATCCAGTGTGAACGCTTCATTTATCCCATATTTGATGTCCATACCTGCACTTATATTGAATAACTTCTCTCCATCAAAAACATCATAACTGGAGGCTGCAAAGGGATATAAATTCAAACGCAGCGGCGGATTGATGTTTTCCACTCCATTAAGAATAGCATCGTATTGTGAGGAAGATCCAGTGGTTCTATCAATATAGTTAAAGGAATAATCCTCATTCAAGTGCTTGATCCTACGGAAGATTTGAAAACTCCAGTCTTGCTCTTCGGCCTCGTTGAATCTTAGGGTTCTATAAGGTATGCGCATTTCTACGTACCAACCATTTCCATCGATGGTTGTTTCTGATTTAAAAACCACGTTGAAGCTAAAATCTTCGCTACCATTTTCTGCTACAGAATCGCCTAGGGAGTTAGCGCTCGTAGCATAAAATCTCGTTTGGTTAATTTGATTGTTATATGTATTTAAGAAGAAGCCGAAAAGATCTGCCTGGGCCGAAATCTCATCTCGTTGCGAAAATTGCCTTAGAATCCTATTGGGCTCATTATCATACATATAACCAGCAACATAAAGTGCATCGTTATCGTAGGCAATTTTGAATTCGGTTTTATGAGTTTCCCGTTCTGCAAGACCGCTGGTAGGTTCTATCATGATAAAATCGCCACCTGGAGGTATGGATTCCCAGAAGGGTTCAAAAGGCTTCCCATCAATGACAGGCTGTGAGGTGACTCTTGTAGCTTGATAAACCTTACGTTTGATGTCAGTTTGATTGGTTGATGTTTGCGCTTTCGCGAAAGCGAAAAAAATACAAGCAATAACTACAAAAAAAGTCCTTTTATGGACGGGAAAATCACGCATTTTGCAAAACTACAGTAAAAAACCTACTTAAGTCTAAAGAGTTGTTAAGAATCGATAGGTGTGGTGCCTAGGTCGTAACTTGTAATAAAAAAGGATGGAAGCAATACTAGCAGGTGGATGTTTTTGGTGTACCGAGGCAGTTTTTCAAAGAGTTAAAGGAGTGAGTGAGGTAATTCCTGGTTTTAGTGGTGGGAATATTAAAAATCCACCGTATCGAGAAGTGGTACAAGGAAGAACAGGTCATGCGGAAGCCATCAAAATTATTTTTGATCCTGAAATAGTCAGTTTTAAAGAGCTTCTTCAAGTTTTCTTTGCCACACACGATCCAACAACATTGAATCGTCAGGGTTATGATATAGGAACTCACTATCGCAGCGCTATATTTTTCACTAATGAAGAGCAGGAAAAGACCGCACGAGAATTGATCGACAACTTAAATGAATCTGGATCGTTTTCAAACCCTATCGTTACAGAAGTTTCTGCAGCCAGCGGATTTTACAAGGCAGAGGATTATCACAAAGATTATTACAACAACAATAGAGAGCAAGGTTATTGCCAAGTCATTATTGATCCTAAAATCAAGAAACTAATGACAGGCTTTAAACAACTTGCAATCTAGTAGGCCTCAACCTCAATTGTTTGTGGCTCTTTTGAGGTTTGGGTATCTTCTTTCTTAATGATATAAGTATAAATCCACGTCAGAGTAAACGTAGGTATGATGTCAAGACCTGGAACGAGTTCTTCAATAGTAGTTAAAATACCAGCCGTTTTTCCCGTTTTTCCAGGGTAAACTTTAGTCATAAGGTAACCAGCAATGGGCGCCCATATGATATCGATAAGCTCACCTACGAAAGGAACCGCATAAGACGCCATTCCTACAAGGTCAAACAAGACGCTGAAGAATAATTTGGATGATTTTGATTGAAACATGATTGTAGTTGTTTGGAATTAACTATTCAAACTTCATTCCATTCTATTAATGCAAGTCGCTAGAAATAAGATGAAGAAACTCTGATCTGGTTTCCACCTTTTCAAACTGTCCTCTAAAACCACTCGTGGTCGTGGAGCTGTTTTGCTTTTGAACACCACGCATCATCATACACATATGGGACGCTTCAATTACTACAGCGACTCCTTTTGGTTTTAGGGTTTGGTGAATGCATTCAAGTATATCATGGGTCAGACGTTCTTGAACTTGTAGTCTACGTGCAAAAATATCTACAATACGAGGTATTTTGGAAAGACCAACAATATGTCCATCAGGAATGTAGGCAATGTGCGCTTTTCCAAAAAAAGGAAGCATGTGGTGTTCACACAAGGAATAAAGTTCTATGTCTTTTACAATAACCATGTCGTTATAATCTTCTGCAAACATGGCGCTCTTCAACACCTTTGCAGCATCTTGATCGTAACCGCTGGTTAGAAACTGCATGGCTTTTGCTGCTCTTTCAGGAGTCTTTAATAATCCTTCTCGTTCTACATCTTCACCTAAATCTGTAATGACACTTTTATATTTCTCACGGATGTCATCTGTTACTTTGATATTGTACTCTTCAAATACTCGGTAGGGCATTCTTATAATGTTTAAAGGCCAAAGTTAAAAGCAAATGAGATCGCACAGGATAATATTTACTAAAAATTGGTTTTTGGTTAATGTTCTCCAGCTATGTCGTGAAAATGCTATGCTTTTTACGAAAAAATTCAAAAATCTTTTTAGATAGTGAAATGAGCTATTTCGTTATAGTATCAATTTGTTTTAAGTTTGTCGATACTCAATAATCAACCATGAATCAAAAAGTAGTAACCTTAGGTGAGGTTCTCATGCGCCTTACCGTTCCCAACAATAAAAGATTATTTCAAACGGTCAATTTTGACGTAAATTTTGGAGGCTCTGAAGCTAATGTAGGTGTTTCACTTGCCCACATGGGTTTGAAAAACACGCATATTACCGCATTACCAAAGAGTGATTTAGGGGAACGGGTGGAGCGTTTTCTTAAAATGAATAATGTTGGAAGCGAGGGAATCGTTAGAAAAGAAGGACGGCTTGGTATATACTTTCTAGAATGTGGCGTTATGCAACGTCCATCAAGAATCGTTTACGATAGGTTTGATACCACTTTTGCTTATTTGAAAGAAGATGAAGTTGATTGGGATATTGTCTTCGAAGATGCCAATTGGTTTCATTATAGCGGTATTACTCCTGCCATTTCGCAAAGTGCTGCAGATGTAACACTTAGAGCTTTAAAAGAAGCTAAAAAACGAGGTGTTCAAACAAGTGGTGACATTAATTACAGGAGAAACCTATGGCAATATGGCAAGCAGCCATTGGATATAATGCCTGGTTTAGTAGAACATACAGATTATGTAGTTGGTGGTAGAGTTGATCTGGAAAATTGTTTGGGAATCCATGATGATGACTGGTCACGCAACTGTGAATTAGTGATAGAAAAGTATCCCAATGTAAAAGCCTTTTCCAAATCCATACGAGTATCACATTCGGCGTCTCACAATGATTTGACTGTGGTCATGTACAAGGATGGTAAGCTCTATACTTCCAAAACGTACGAAATGAGCAATATCGTTGATAGAATAGGTGGTGGAGATGCCTTCATGGCTGGATTGATCTATGGCTTATTAAACCTGGACGATCAACAAACTGTGGAGTATGCGGTAGCAGCATCCGTTTTAAAGCATAGCACCATTGGAGATGTGAATTTGAGTAGTAGTGAAGAAGTCATGCACCTAGTAAAAGGTGATAATGTAGGTCGCCTTTTAAGATAACATATGAATATTGAATCCTTTATTTCCAGAACTGATCAGCATAAGATCGTACCAGTTTTTTATCACAAAGACTTACAAACATCTATAGATGTAGTTAATGCATCCTATGATGGTGGTGTTAGAACCTTTGAGTTTGTAAATCGCGGATCAAATGCGGCTGAAATATTCAAGGCGCTTATTGAACAAAAAGATAAATGGCCTGATCTAGAAATAGGAATAGGAACCATTTATGATTTGGATACTGCAAAGAAATTTATCGATCTAGGTGCTGCTTTCGTAGTATCGCCATGCTTGGTAGAAGATGTTGCTACTTATTGTAGAGATCAACAAGTTGCTTATATTCCTGGGATCGCAACCATTAAGGAGGCTTTCAACGCTACTCAATTGGATTGTAAAATGATCAAGATTTTTCCTGCAAATGTGATAGGTTCCGCTTTCGCGAAAGCGATAACATCAGTATTATCTGAACTTGCCATCATGCCTACTGGTGGAATCGAACCATCAACCGATGGACTCAGGGAATGGTTTGACGCAGGCGTCAATTGTGTGGGCATGGGAAGCCAGTTATTTGAAAAAAACAAGATTAGTAATAAAGACTATAAAGGATTGTCGAACGATATAGCTGAGGCAATCAAAAATGCCAATCTTATTAAGAAGTAGCGTTTAGATAAACAATTAGGCTATTTGAGAATCATTCATCGACCTACTTAAAAGTTCACTAACGTAATATTTGGTAATTATAGACAGGCAGTGTTTATTAGGTGAATAAGATTTTTTGACCAAAATATTCTTAATACGCAACCGTCTATAGAACTTCAACTAAACAAAGCTTTCTTCTGCGGATTTAGACAAGGATGATAGCAAGTTTATTGAAATTACAATGATTAAAAGTAAAGAAGCTTTCTTGCTTATATGATCTAAATAAAAAAGTCCTGTGTTTTAAATCACAGGACTTTTCAATTGGTTAATATTTGGAGCCTAGTCGATTAAGTCAAATACTCGTGGTAGCCATAAGGTAAGATCTTCAAAATATGTGATCATCACTAAAACCGCAATCATTGCGAGAAATAGCGGCAGCATGGGTTTAATCACTTTCTGGATTTTTAGATCTGCAACACTACAGCCTACGAACAACACAGAGCCTACTGGCGGCGTACATAGACCGATACATAGATTCAGGATCATTATAATTCCAAAATGTACTGGATCCATGCCCATTGCGGTTACAATAGGTAAGAAAATAGGAGTGAAGATCAAAACCGCTGGAGTCATGTCCATAAAAATTCCAACAAACAACAATATCAAATTGATAATTATTAGTATCACAACTGGATTCTCACTTATTCCCAATAAAGTTGCGCTTATCTCTTGTGGTATGTTTTCGTAAGACATTACCCAGCTCATAGCTATGGATGTTGCAATCAACAATAGTACAATAGCGCTGGTTTTGATGGTTTCTAGAAGAATAGGAGCAAGGTCCTTTATCTTTATTTCTTTGTAAATAAAGCCAAGAGCAACCGTATACATGACGGCGACGGCACTGGCTTCAGTTGCCGTAAAGATTCCGCCAACTATTCCTCCTATTACTACTACAAGTAGCATAAGGCTAGGCAAAGCATCAAAAAAGCGTTTCAAAAATGTTTTGAAACTGACTAGTTTATCGGTAGGGTATTTTTTGATTATGGAGTAGATAGCTGCAACAACCATTAGTGCAAGACCTAATAAAATTCCAGGGACGTAACCCGCAATAAATAAAGCAGCGATAGAAACACCACCACTTGCCAGCGAGTAAACGATCAACACATTACTAGGCGGAATGATCAAACCTGTTGTAGCACTAGTTATGTTTACCGCTGCAGAAAATGGTTTGCTATAACCATCTTTTTCCATCATAGGATTCATGAATCCACCTATCGCACTAGCTGCAGCCACCGCACTACCTGAAATCGCTCCAAACAACATACAGGAGATAATGTTTACAAAAGCTAGACCACCAGGAAGTGGTCCTACAATCGCTTTGGCAAAATTGATAAGACGCACCGCGATACCTCCACGATTCATAATTTGTCCTGCAAGGATAAAAAACGGGATTGCACTCAACGTAAAACTATCAAGTGATGTAGCCATACGCTGCGCCAGAGTTGTAACTGACGGTAGAAATGGCATGGAGTAAATAAGAGTTGCAAAAGCTGCCAGACCTATAGCGTATGCAATAGGCACACGAAAAGATAGGAAGATCAAAAAGCTAAGAACGAGAATGAGTATTTCTATATAATTCATATCAAGAAGCTTTTTGGGATTTGATTTTGACAAAGAAGGAATCAAGACTAAAATAGCAGATCAACACACCTGAAATAGGCACTATCAAATAGATAAAACCTAAGGGTAATCCTAAAGACGCTGAAGTTTGCTCAAATTGAAAAGTTAGCTGGCACAATCTAGCGCCACCTATAATCATCACACATAGAGAAAAAACAAACACGCTTAAATACACAAACCCATCAAAGAAAGCGATATTCTTATTTACCATTTTTTCAGGTAATAGATCGATGGCTAGATGTAAATGTTCTCCTGTTGCATAAGCTGCACCTAACAAACCTACCCAGATTAATGCAAAACTAGAAATCTCATCTGTGGCTGTGCTGGGTGACTGTAGTATGAAGCGAGAAAATACCTGCCAGATCACAGCGCATAGCATGATGATAAGCACGGTAAGGCACACTTTGCCTACTATATTGACTACTACTTTTCTCATATTAATTTTCTTGAATAGATTGAACCAATTTTTTCATATTTGGATTCTCATTAAAAATTTCAAGCATTTCCTTAGTAGCTTGTCTAAAGGACTGTTTTTCTGGGTAGTTGACTTTTACACCACTCTCGATGACTTTTTCAAGGGACTCTTTTTCAGAAATGTCCCAAAGTTCGCGCTGCGCGTTTTTGGATTCTAACACAGCTTCTTGTAGCCATTGCTTTTCTTGATCGCTCAACCTTGCCAAGGTTTGAGTTCCTATTACTAAAACGTCTGGTAACGAGGTGTGCTCGTCAATGCTCAAAAACTTACAGACTTCAAAATGCTTTGATGTATAAAAACTTGGAATATTATTTTCAGCACCATCGACAACCCCTTGTTGCAATGCCGTGTATAATTCACCAAAAGAAATAGGTGTTGGAGCACCGCCCAGATCATGAATCATTTCTATTGCCATATTACTTTTCATGACTCTAATCTTCATGTCCTGAAGATCTTTTGGGGAGTTTATAGGATCTGTCTTGGTATAAAAACTACGGCTTCCGGCGTCATAAAAAGTCAAACCGTGTAAGTTAAATTTTTCTCCTTGGTCAAGAATCTGCCTACCTACTTTCCCATCATAAATATCGTGGCTGTGTTGTTTGTCTCTAAATAGATATGGAATACTAAAGACTTTATATTCAGGGATAAAGTTCTCTAAAATACCAGCACTAACCTTAGTTATATCAAGGCTGCCTATTTGTAATAATTCGATGCTCTCGCGTTCGCCGCCCAGTTGTCCATTGGGATACAGTTGCACCTTCATTTTCCCGCCAGATTTTCGCTCGAGGCTTTCTCCCAGAACGACCATACCCTTATGAACAGGATGCTCTGTATCCAGACTATGCGCTAGTCTCAATACGGTAACTTCTTCCTCGCCGCCGCCACAGCTACTTAAAAGTAGTATAGGAATAAGCAATAATAAATATTGGATTTTCATTAGTAATATATTTTTATTTATGCAACACTAATAAGGTTTGAAATCGAGGCGCCAGTATCATAGACGGCTTTTGAAAAGACCTCAGTTATTTGATTTTTTTCATCGCTATGCTCCCAAGTGCTTATAATATAACAAGGCTGATTTGTAGCGTCTTCCTTATTCGAAAATTCACTGCTTGCTAACTTATTATGGGTAACGGTTTGAAACTTTCCTAAGCTAAAATGGACATTTCTTGTTTTAGGGAATGATGGAAGTTCCGCTTTCGCGAAAGCGTAAAAAAAAACATTTTTCTCTTCATTTGCCGTAATATCAATTACAGAAGCCATTTCGTCCCAATTATTATCACTATTCAAATCATCCGTTTGGATAGGAACAACATCATTATCATAGCTATTCCAGCCTGGTATAGAATCTAAAGAAAGCTTATGAAGAACTTTTTCAGCAGTAGATAAAGAACCAACAACGGTATCTGTTCTTGCTACATCGATTGAGTTGGTAGGCAAAATGGAATTTCCCTCCAATTTATTATCCTTACAACTCATCGAAAGAAGAGCGCAAAGGGCTAAAAAAATCCCGTTTGTTAACATTAATCCTCGTTTGAAGGTTTTCCAATCGTGGCAAGAATACCGCCATCGACATATAAAATATGGCCATTGACAAAGTCACTCGCTTTAGAAGATAGAAAGATAGCTGCACCGGCTAGATCGTCTGGATCACCCCATTTTGCAGCAGGTGTTCTATTGACAATAAATTCATTGAAAGGATGACCATCCACGCGTATGGGAGCCGTTTGTGTTGTGGCAAAATAACCAGGACCTATTCCATTGACTTGAACATTATGCTTTGCCCATTCTGTCGCCATATTCTTAGTTAGCATGACCAGTCCACCTTTTGCAGCCGCATAGGCTCCTACAGTGTTTCTTCCCAAAGCACTCATCATGGAGCAGATGTTAATAATCTTTCCAGATTTGCGCTCAATCATACCACTAACTACATGTTTAGAGACTAAAAACGGACTCACTAAATCAATATCAATTACTTGCTTGAAATCTGCAACTTCCATATCAACTAGCGGTGTTCTTTTAATAATACCGGCATTATTGATTAAGATATCAATGGGACCAACTTCCGTCTCAATGTTAGAAACAGCTTCTTTCACAGCATCTTCATCAGATACATCAAACTTATACCCAACTGCCTTAATACCTGCAGCGCGATATTCTTCTAGTGCGTTATCAATTTTGTCCTGACTGGAGTTTCCATTCACCACAATGGTGGCTCCTGCTTTTCCTAAACCCATTGCCATAGACATTCCTAAACCATGGGTACTACCTGTAACTAATGCTACTTTACCTGTAACTTCAAATAGTGATGCTGACATATTATCTAAGTTCTTTGATTTTTGCTACGTCCATATCTCCATAATCCAAATTTTCTCCTGCCATTCCCCAAATGAAAGTATAGTTAGATGTTCCAGATCCTGAGTGGATGGACCATGGTGGCGATATTACCGCCTGGTGATTTTGCATCCAGATGTGTCTCGTTTCTTGAGGTTGTCCCATAAAATGACAAACGGATTGCTCATCTGGTACGTCAAGGTAAAAATAGACTTCCATCCTGCGGTCATGGACGTGAGCCGGCATGGTATTCCAGACACTACCTGTTTTAAGCTCTGTCATTCCCATTTGTAACTGACAGGTATCTACAATACCGCCTATAATCATCTGGCTTACTGTTCTATGGTTAGCCGTTTCTAAGCTACCTAGTTCAATTTTGTTTGCTTCTGCTAGACTTACTTTTTTAGTAGGAAAAGATTTATGTGCGGGAGCTGAGTTGATATAAAACTTAGCTGGTTCATTTGCATTTGCACTGTGAAAAACAACATCTTTAGCACCTTGCCCTATATAAAGAGCATCTTTATGATTCATCTCATATTTCTTACCGTCTACTTCAATGGTTCCTGTAGATCCAACATTGATAATTCCCATTTCACGACGCTCTAAAAAGTACTCAGCTTTAAGCGGATCTATAGTTTCTAATTTAAGCGGATTTGAAGTTGGAACAGCACCACCAGCGATGTATCTATCGTAGTGCGTGTAGGTGAGGTTAATCTCACCATTTTTTAGTGGTTTTTCAATCAAGAATTCTTCTCTCAGTTCTTGAGTGTCTAGTTTTTTAACGGTGTAAGGACTTGACGCATAACGCGTTTCAAATTTTGTTGACATTGATTTCAATTCTGTTTATCGGACTGCTTGCAGGCAGTAAAATGATGTTTAATATTATTAATGTAATCGATTGCCTAATATTACGAAATGTATCTTCTTATTCCTAGTTCTAGACCACGTAATTCCGCCAGACCACGCAATCTACCTATTCCAGAATAACCAGGATTGGTCTTTTTCTTTAGGTCATCAAGCATCTTATGACCATGATCAGGTCTAAATGGCATTCTTAAATCTTTTCTACCTGATTTCTCACGTTTTAATTGTTCTAACACAAGGGCCTTCATCACGGCGAACATATCAACGTCGCCATCTAGGTGGTTAGCTTCATGAAAATTCCCTTGATCATCTCGTTTAATGGCTCTTAAATGTATGAAGTGAATACGGCTGCCCAGACGTTCTACCATACCAGCAAGATCGTTGTCTGTTCGAACTCCAAAAGATCCTGTACAAAATGTCAACCCATTATTAGGACTGTCCACAGCGTTGTATAAATCAACGATGTCTTGTTCTGTACTTAACACACGTGGTAATCCTAAAATAGGGAATGGTGGGTCGTCAGGATGGATACACATCAAAACTCCAGCTTTCTCGGCAACAGGTATTATTTCTGATAGAAAATAAAATAGGTTTGCCTTCAATTCCTTAGATCCAATGTTGTTATATGTAGCAAGTATGGTATTAAATTCCTTCAATGTGTAACCTTCCTCAGCACCTGGTAGGCCTGCAATAATGTTATTAATCAACTTTTCTTGCTGTTCAGGAGTTGACTTTTCTAGATACTCTTTAGCCTCTATCTGTTGCGCTATGGTATAGTTGTTTTCGGCACCTGGACGTTTTAATAAAAAAAGTTCAAAAGCTGCAAAAGCAGCAGCTTCAAAGCGCAATGCAGTAGAGCCATCAGGAAGCTCATAATCAAGGTTGGTTCTTGTCCAATCCAGTACTGGCATGAAATTGTAACAAACGATGTCTATACCACAGTTACCAAGATTAGTAATTGTGTTTTTGTAACGTTCTATATATACTTTGTAATCACCTGATCTAGTTTTAATATTCTCATGAATAGGCACACTTTCTACTACAGACCAGGACAATCCAGCATCTCCAATCAATTTTTTGCGTTCCATGATCGCATCTACAGACCATTCTTCACCATTTGGAATTTGATGGCAAGCACTCACAATGCCAGTGGCACCAGCTTGCTTAATATCGGCAAGGGAAACTGGATCCTTTGGACCGTACCACCGCCATGTTTGTTCTAGATTCATTGTTTGTTTTTTGTATCGCTTTCGCGAAAGCGAACTAGTTATAATCTAATTTTTACCCATAATATTTTAAACGCCGCTATAAGCGCTAAATCCGCCATCGATAGGCACCACAATTCCCGTGATAAAAGATGCTGCGTCATCACAAAGCCACTCGACGGTACTAATTAGATCTTCAGGTTTGCCGTAGCGACCCATAGGTGTTTGACCTATGATTTGCTCGCCACGTGGTGTCGCAGATCCATCGCTATTAGTCAAAAGGGCCCGATTCTGGTCTGTCAGGAAAAAACCTGGTGCGATGGCATTGACACGTATTCCCACTTTAGAAAAGTGGACGGCTAGCCATTGAGTAAAGTTGGAAACGGCAGCTTTGGCACCGCTGTAGGCAGGTATTTTAGTCAGCGGAGTAAACGCATTCATGGATGAAATATTTAGCACGCTACATCCATCGCGGCCTACCATGTCTTGTGCAAAAACTTGAGTAGGGATAAGGGTTCCTAGAAAATTGAGATTGAAGGTGAATTCAATCCCTTTGGGATCTAGGTCAAAAAATGTTTTGAATCCATCAGTAGTATTTTTGAGGTCTTCCATTTGAAAAAATGGATTACTAGTGGTACCCATAGGGTGATTACCGCCAGCGCCATTAATTAGAATATCAACCTTGCCAAAAGCGTCATTGATCTCTTTTTTAGCTTTTTCCAACGTGTCTTTTTCAAGAACGTTTCCCATAACTCCCAAAGCTTTACCGCCAGTTGCCTTGATCTCATCAGCAATGGCATCTGCTGCTTCTTTTCTTAAATCTAGGACTGCAATGTTATGGCCCTGTTTAGCAAGTGCAATTGCTAAAGTGCTGCAAAGCACGCCTCCAGCTCCAGTAAGGACAATCGTTTTTGACATAGGATTTCTTAAAATGAATGATTCAATTAATGCTCTCCAAATATCATAAAATAGATCGGCATCTGGTCAACCAAATTCATTTCACTCTGCTTTTAGGTTATTGTAAATATTAGAATTGGTGTTTAAATATCTATAAATTAGGCGATTGATTTTGAATATTTTAAACTTATCTCTCACTGTAGTTTTATACATGGTTTTAATTATTAGCAGTTTGTGATCCATATATAATATGTAAAGTATCATACAATCATGTTCAACTTGATCATTTATTACCTACTAATAATCAACAAGTGATTCATTCAGAAAACTGGCCATTGGCATAACCTCGACTTTTATTTATTGTCAACCATTATAAGGAAGAAAAATATATAGACCTTTGAAAAACGCTAGATCTATACTCTCAAAAGTTGAGATGGACAGAAATTCCCTTTCAAACGAGAAAAATTCGGTTTGAGAATTTTTAAATAAAAGATGAAAGACCTACACAAAGCAATTTTATTCATGACGTTAAGTGCCATTGCATTTGCTATCATGAATGGATTGGTCAAATATCTATCCGATTTTAGTGCCTATCAATTGGTGTTTTTCAGATCTATAGGTACTCTAGTAATTACTACCAGTTTATTGATTTACCATAAAATACCACTAAAAGGAAATAAGAGAGGTTTGTTGATTTTAAGAGGTGTTGGTGGCGCTATTTCATTGCTTCTATTCTTTAGTTCACTCAAATATTTACCAGTTGGCACCGCTGTTACATTACGCTATTTGTCCCCAATTTTTGCAGCCGTGTTTGCTGTAATATGGCTGAAGGAACATATTAAACCCATCCAGTGGCTTTTCTTTTTGTTAGCGTTTGCAGGTGTATTGGTATTAAAGGGATTTGATGACGGTCTAAGCTTAGTTGGACTAGGCATGATCATATTATCAGCACTATTCATGGGTTTGATCTTTGTAGTTATTGCAAAAATTGGAAAGCAGGATCATCCACTTGTAGTGGTGAATTACTTCATGTTTATAGGAACTGTTTTAGGCGGCCTATTATCGATAAGCAATTGGAAAAACCCCATAGGGGCAGAGTGGTTCCTGCTTGCCGTACTTGGAATTGTGGGATTTGTAGGTCAACTTTATATGACTAAAGCCTTTCAAATCGCATCAACTAATCAAATTGCCCCGCTCAAATATCTTGAGGTGATATTTACAGTAATAATAGGAGCTTTTTGGTTTTTAGAGATTTATACTTGGTGGTCGTTGTTGGGTATATTAATGGTAATGGCAGGATTGACCTTAAACATATTGTACAAGTCAAAGTCGTCTGGAAAGGTGTGAGGCTTTGGTAATTTCGCTTTCGCGAAAGCGGAATAAGGAAAGATTTTTGAGCCTTGATTATATTTAAAAGTAAAAGCATCTATAACAAAAAAGGCCCTCAAATGAATGAGAGCCTTTCAGTGATCGCAGAAGGATTCGAACCTTCGACCGCCTGCTTAGAAGGCAGGTGCTCTATCCAGCTGAGCTATGCGACCTTGTTTATGCTTCTTTCAAAGCGGTTGCAAATATAAAGTATTTTTAAAAAGCTAAAAGATATTCTAAAGGAATTCTCTCACTCTTTACCTAGCCTAATCCCAAACCTCTTCAACATCTTCTTTTCAAACGCCCAGAAAAAATCAAATTGGCCAAAAATCCATCCCATAACCACCAACAATACTTGGTAAAAAGGAAATATAATCAGCAATCTCAATGGCCAGAATATCCAGCCACTAGTGGTATCCCGATCAAGGCCTATCCATTCCAATACTGGTCCAGACAATCTTGCAGACGCTGATCCAGTGATCGCAAACACGATGAAAATAGCGATGAGTTCCCAGCGATATTCAACCTTCCATTTAGGTCCTAGTTTTTTGAATAACCACAGGGCAATACGATAGAAAATATAGGCATTGATAAAACTAACTATTAATACAAATAAATACTCATACATCACATCCTCAAAATTGGTTGGTATGAGTTTGCGAGCTACAAAAAAACCACAGGCGAGTAAGCCTATGATTCCTAAAAATATATAGATGAGTTGCCAGTTTTTGGTTATTTCCCAGCGTTCTTTAAGTTCTTGCATGCTGCAAAAATAATCTACAAACGTTGATTAAATCGTTGCTCAAAGAATTTAAAGTAATTAAATAAAAGATAAGTGACTTCCAGACCATAATCGATGGATGGATCATAATCGATCCTAAAAGGATAGAGATTAGGATCGTATTGAAGCGGCTGATTCACCCTTAAATTATACAAGGGTATCTTGATATCGTTGGTAATATCCATCGAACTTTTAGCTCTAAATTCTTGAGGTGGTTGAGTAGCAAGCCATGAATTAAAACCAGGCTCAATGATGATTACTTCATACTCAAGGCTATCATTTGCAATCCTGATCGTATCATTTATAACCTCTGGACTGCGCTCTGTAGTAGTGCTATTTTGAGATCCACAACTGGATGCGATCCATATGATGCTTATTAATAAACAAATCGTACCCAGTATGCTTCTCATCTTTATTTTATTTTCCAAAAAGACCACCCAGCATGCCGCCTAGTCCACCTTTTTTCTTTTTATCACCGCCTAACACCATTCCTGCAACATCATCAATAATACTGCCATCACCGTCTGCATCCAGGATAGTCGTCAAGAAAGACTGGTCATGACTTCCTGATTGACCTAATACAGACCCTAAAAGATCGCCTATACCGTTTTGACTTATTTGTTTTTCTTGCTTTTGCTTACCAAGAAGCCCCATAATGATGGGAGCAGCAATTTTAATAATTTGTCCTACAGATTGCATATCGACTCCACTAGAGCTAGAAATTGCACTTTCTACCTGTGGTTGCTTGCCGCCTAATACGTGTTTCAATATTCCAGCGCCATCTTGTTCTAATTCTTCTGGACTACCAGGTCCATCGCCGAATAAACCACCTAACATTTCTAGAACACCACCATTGTGGCGTGAGTCACTCAAGGCATTTGATAAAGACGCAGCACCTTCAGGTGTTTTTGCGTTGCGCTGCATGGCGCCTAATATAAGAGGCATTGCTTGGGAAAGTACGTTTGCAGTTTTATCTGGTGATGTGTTTGTTTTACGGGCAGCGCCATTGATAAGCGTCTGTCCCATCTCAGTTTGTAAAAGGTCTAGTATGGAAGCCATTGTTGGTTGATTTTAGGTTTGAAAATACGAATTATGAAAGAACCTTTTTGTAGGAAGTTTGTATTATTTCCGCTTTCGCGAAAGCGTGTTCCCCATAATCCTATTAAAAAACGTTAAATACCATCAGTAATTTAGTAGAGATTGCTCAATTTTATATACTAAATATTTTCCAACCATTCAACGGCTTGATCACATTCACTTTCTTGAAAAGTTTTACATTGAACGTTTGGGATAAGGAAGAATTCCGCAGATAATTTTTTTCTAAGGGCTTTACTAGAGGTTATCGCTGCTAATTTGTCAACCTTTTTAATTAGCTTGAAAGTGTATTCGAGTAACATTTTCAAATATTTCCAAGAGCTACTCAAGGTTATCTCTTCAAAATTTTCAAACTCCACATATACTGAGACAGAGTTTTGCGTTTTGCTATACTTCTGACCTATTCTTTCTACCAACCAATCTACATCTTCCTGGTCTACCTCATTTTTAACTTTGAAGGCAAGAATGTCGGGATTATCTCTGGAGACTAATTTAATCATGATTATCTGTTTGAATAAAGGTAAACATTTTAGAGTCAATAGTATAGAAGTGAAAAACGTAGATTTTTAGTTATTCATTCATTTTTATACAATACAAAAACGCGCCTGTTATAGGCGCGTTTGTAAAAGTAATTTTGAGCGATTAATCCAATATTGCGATGATCTGATCTGCTAGTTCTTCACCTATACGATCTTGAGCTTCATTAGTTGCAGCTCCAATGTGCGGAGTCAGTGATAATTTGCTGTTCATCATAAGAGTTACTTCTGGAGCTGGTTCTTTTTCAAACACATCCAAAGCGGCAAAACTCAAATGCTCGTTTTCTAAGGCTTCAACGAGTGCAACTTCATCAAGAACACCACCACGAGCGGCATTGACCACGGCTGCACCTTTCTTCATCATTCCAAATTCCTTCTTGCCTAGAACATAATCCTTCTGTGCAGGAACGTGAAGCGAGATAAAATCTGCCGTCTTCAATAATTCGTCTTTTTCAACAAGTGGTATTTCCACTTTGATTTCCTGACCGTCAAATAATTTCCAAGAAACTGTCGGTGCCTTTTCTGCAAAGCTGTCGTGAGCGACTACCTTCATTCCTACACCAGCTGCAATTTTTGCAACCTCTTGACCTATGCGGCCTATTCCAATAATCCCGATGGTTTTACCTCTTAGTTCAACACCTTTTGCATAGGCTTTTTTCAAGCCTTTAAAGTTGCTGTCGCCTTCTAGCGGCATGTTTCTGTTGGAATCGTATAGGAACCTCACACCACCGTAAAGGTGAGCAAAAACAAGCTCAGCCACACTGGCACTACTAGCTGCTGGTGTGTTGACGACTTTCAATCCTTTATCACGAGCATATTGAACATCGATGTTATCCATACCAACACCACCACGACCTATGATTTTAAGAGTAGGGCAGTTGTCAATCAAATCCTGACGTGCTGTGGTTGCAGAACGCACCAGCAATACATCAATTTCATGCTTGTTGATATAATCCTGCAATTGATCTTGAGCCACATTTGTGGTGATTACCTCGTATCCAGCTGCTTCTAACTTATCAATTCCGCTTTGGGAAACGCCATCGTTGGCGAGTACTTTTTTGCTCATAATATATTTTACTGTGCAGGTAAGAATCTATTCAATTCATGGTCTGCAATTAATTTTTATTTTTCAATGTCGTCTTAGAATAACTGAACTTGAATATAATTATCTAATTATTTGAGACATTTAATTTAAGTTTCTCGAATTCATCGTTAGTTAAAATTTGCTTTAATTCTAATTGTACTTTCCTACCATCAGGATAAAACCTTTCATATTTTACCATTCCAATATTTCTTGCATAATAAGTAAATTGATAAAATTTGTAAACCTCATTAGCATTGAGCTGAATCATCTCATATTCATCTTTGAATTTTGCTGTTTCATACTCTGTTTCAAATAATGTGAAATCTACAAATTCGTCTAAAGTTCGTTTCTTTAAAAAATTCATTTCACCAAATGCTGGATCAAGATAATTGATAGAATATTGATATTTTTCGCTGTCCAACCATTTGAAAACCATAGAGTCAATTACGGTTCCATTTATTCTTATACTTGATTCATTTTTCTTAATTTGAAAATCCGCGTATCTGAATACAGCAGCTCCCTTATCATCTAGATGTTCTTCAAAAATATTATAAAGTTCGAAATCACTATTAAACGACTCAGTCAAAATAGTTTTCGTTGTAGGACTACCTGTTACTTTCCAATACTCAATATTTTCGGTATCGAATTTATCGACATATTGATAAATTTGGATTTGTTCTTTGTCCCCTATAGAATAGTAATATTCTCTAAGATTTTCTTGACCAGAGCAACTTGACACTACTATGGCAAAAAATAAAAACTTCGCTATTCTGGTCATTTTTTAAAGCCACCATAAGGCGCTGTTTTCTTGTCCAGCCATTTATCGGCGGCATCTCTTATTTGTGTGGATATGCGTCGGTATTTTTTTCTTACCTGCATTTCTATATTTACTAACATAATTCTGTGATCATCAAAATTATTGGAAAACGAAACCATAATCAGATTAAGCCGTACGCTCTAATTCTTTCATTGTATCGACTAGTGTCTGTACACTCTCAACGCTCAAAGCGTTATACATACTGGCGCGGTAACCGCCAACAGACCTGTGTCCATTAAGGCCATTGATACCAGCTTCCTTAACCATCGCGTTGAAACGCTCCGCTAACGATTCATCGTGTAATGAAAACGTCGCATTCATTTTAGAACGGTCTTCTTTATTAGTTACAAAACCAGTAAATAGCGGATTCCTATCAATCTCGCTGTACACCAATTCTGCTTTCTGGTTATTGATCTTTTCAATGGCAGGAATACCGCCATTATCTTTAAGCCATTCCAAAGTCAACATGGTAGCATAAATAGGGAATACTGGAGGCGTATTGAACATAGATTCTTTCTCAATATGAACCTTGTAGTTCAACATTGAAGGAATCTGGCGAGATACTTTTCCTAAAATATCATCCTTGACTACGATTAAGGTTGTTCCTGCAGGACCCATATTCTTTTGGGCACCAGCATAAATCAAATCATACTTTTCAAAATCGCGCTGGCGAGACATAATATCGCTACTCATATCACAAACCAAAGGCACACCCACGTCAGGCGTGTCCTGCAATTGCGTTCCAAAAATAGTGTTGTTGGTCTGGAAGTGAAAGTAGTCTGCATCGCTAGGAACTTTATAATCCTTAGGAATGTAGTTGAAGTTTTGGTCTTTGGAAGACGCAATAACATCGACTTCACCGAACATCTTCGCTTCTTTAATCGCCTTTACTGACCATGTTCCAGTCTCTAGATAAGCTGCTTTTTTCTCCAATAAATTGTATGCAACCATTAAGAATTGCATACTTGCGCCACCACCCAAATAAAGAGCAGAGTAGCCTTTACCGGTCAAACCTAAATGCTCTAATGCTAGCGATTGGGCTTTATCCATCACAGCAATAAAATCTTTACTACGGTGAGAGATTTCAAGGATGCTTAAGTCATTGAAATTGAGGACAGCGTCTGCTGCTTTTTTGAGAACTTCTTGAGGCAGTACACAAGGTCCTGCGCTAAAATTATACTTAAGCATGAAAGTGGTTTTTACGTTTGTACAAAAGTGCAAAAATGGCACTTTAACTGTGTTATGAAAGCCATAAGTTTTTAAGATAATGTCAACAGAAAATGAATCGTATCCAGACCATCAGCATAATCATCCAATGCAGGTTTTTGCGTTTCACCAAAATCTACCAACTGTGGAGCCGCCAGTTCACCAACGACAGGTTGCAATGTTTTTTGTATTTCTGAATCCGCTACAACGCATTGAAGATCTTCGGCATTTGTGTGAATTTCGTTCTGTATTTCTTCATCACTGGAATAATAGCTGTATCCCAACGATGCGATAGGCGAGGCATAGCTTTCAATCTCTTCCTTGATGATGAGAAATTCATTATCGAGCAATTTAAACTCGCTCATTAAATAAACAGCCTTGTTGTAATCGTAATTGTTAGAGTACTTGATGTAATTAATCAATTCCCTTTTCTCATACATCGCCTTGAAAAATGCGTCAAAATCATAATCGCTTGGGACTTTTAAATGGCTCACACTGCGACAACCCAATCCAAAAAACAAAAACACATCATCGCTCAATGCCACCAGCTGCTCATGCGTTTCATTACCAGTCAATACGGCAATAGAATTGCGATTCTTTCTTATGATGTTTGGCTTCTTGCCAAAATAATGTTCAAAGTATCGTGCCGTATTATTACTACCAGTAGCGATCACCGCATCAAAATCGGTTAGTCTTCCATCTGTAAATTCATAGGAGTTTTCCAATGCTGGAAGGTCTGCACCCGCCAATTTTAACATCATGGGTAGCAAAACATCATCATTGCTACTGGTTTTGATTTGCGCAAAATGTCCAGTCAAGATGATGCACAGCACATCGTGAAAACCCACTAACGGAATATTTCCAGCAGCAATAACGGCTACTTTTTTGGGAGTCACGTTCTCTAAATGATAAGGTTTCAGCCAGTCGCTGAGATTTTCTTCGGTCAAGGCCTTCGACCATTGTTCCAGTGCATAGAGCAGGTTATCACGCGTGAACCACGAGTTTTTCTGCTCAGCCAGAGTTAGGGTCTGTTTGATGGTGATGTCCCACAGGTTCTCGTTGATGTCGATCTTACTGTGGTCGGTGGTTAGGTATTGAGATAGAATATTTCCCGCTTTCGCGAAAGCGGAAACTCTATCATTTAACGAGGTATTAATTGGCTTAACAGGCAATGAATCTTATTTTTGCACAAAAGTAAAGAAAACAGCTATGGCGATCATCATCACAGACGAATGTATCAACTGCGGCGCCTGCGAACCAGAATGTCCCAACACGGCAATCTATGAGGCGGCAGATGACTGGAGATATGCAGATGGAACTGACCTGGACGGCAATGTCGTACTGCCCAGCGGTAAAGAAGTAGATTCTAATGAAACCCAAGAACCTGTAAGCGATGAGTTCTACTACATCGTTCCAGACAAGTGTACGGAATGTGTAGGTTTTCATGAAGAGCCTCAATGTGCTGCGGTTTGCCCGGTAGATTGCTGCGTACCTGATGAAGATGTGGTAGAAAGCGAGGCCGTACTTAGGGCTAAGCAGGCATTTATGCATAAGAACTAGATTGCACAAAATCATAATTTGATTAGAAACCCTTCAGAATTCTGAAGGGTTTTATATTTTAGATATATGAAACACAGCTACTTATTTTTGGTTTTGATCGCTTTCGCGAAAGCGTACTCTCAACAAACTTCATTACAACTTACAGGACCGCAATTACTGGAAAAAGCCATTGCCTACCACGACCCTGAAGGTAATTGGAAGGAATTTGTAGGGAGTTTAGAAATAGTAACCATGATGCCCGATACTGAAGAACAAACCAGTTATGTGGATATCAACCTGCCTGCCAAAAGTTTTGAATTAATCTCAAAGCGAGGTGATATAGTCAATGAGTATCGCGTATTTAAGGATAGCGCTACGGTTGCTAAAATGGACTTGAGCAAACCTGATAGCATCATAAATATTACTCCAGAAGACGCAAAACGCGCTGGATTCATGAAGAATTATTATACCTATTTATACGGATTGCCCATGAAATTAAAGGATAAAGGAACCGTGATTTCTTATGAAACGGAACGTAAAACACTCAACGACAAAGAGTACCTAGTCCTGCGTGCGGACTACGATCCCAGCGTGGGAAGTGATATCTGGTTCTTCTATTTTGATCCCAAAACTTATCGCATGGAAGCCTATCAATTTTACAGACAAAAGGAACCTAGAATAAAGAATCCAAAAACTGGTGAATACATCCTACTGTCTGAAGAGTTTAAGATCAATGGCATCAAAATGCCAAAAGTGCGCGTGTGGTACTACAATAAGGATAACAAATACCTCGCTACTGATACCATAGTGGATTGATACGTATTTACGTTGATCTAAATAAATTTTATAAATCCTTGAGATAGTAACATTTTCGGTAAAATCGTCTGATCTGATCGTTCTTCGGACTTTAGCAGCAGGTTAAAAATCCTATCTCAATTTCCCCTAATTTTGAAAGATGAAATATTCCTATTTATTATTAATGGTTTTCGTTTTCGCGAAAGCGAATTCACAACAAAGTTCAGTACCATTTTCTGCCGAGGAAATTGTTGAGAAGTCCATTCAGTATCATGATCCAAACGGTAATTGGGATACTTTTGACGCATCTTTTAAAGTGATGATGAGCATGCCAGAAAAACCAGATCGATTGAGTGCCATCCAGATCAACCTGCCCAAGGAAGCTTTCTCTCTTACAACCACAACCGTTAGTGAATCAAATAGTTACTTCGTAAAAAAGGATTCCGTTACTGTGGTAAAAGATGGACAAATGCTGGAAAGTGTAACCAGTGAGCAAAAAGATCGCGCCATGATGATGAAGGATTACTACACCTATCTATATGGATTGCCTATGAAGCTCAACGATGAAGGAACCATCATCCATGATAAGGTGGAAAAAGTATGGTTCTGGAATATAAATGCCTATAAGGTAAAAGTGACATACTCACCAGAAGTAGGCAGCGATGTTTGGTTCTTCTATTTTGATACAGACACTTTTGCCCTCAAAGCCTATCAGTTTTTCAAAACCGACGATAACGGAAATATCAAAAAGGATTCTGGAGAATATATTCTCATTTCTGATCCAAAGATGATTGGCGGTATTAAGATCCCAGCAGAGCGCAATTGGTACTACAATAAAAACACCTGGTTTCTCGCCAAGGATTTGATCGTGGACTAATCGACTAGTTCGATACAGTCGATTAGTAATTCAAATTTCTGATCTACTTTTTTAGTTCCTATTAAAAATCTAAGGTGCTTGATCTGGTCAAAGTTAAAGTTGGGCATGTCAAGATCTCTCCCGCGAAATGTTGGCTTCATATCAGATAATTTTACTTTGATGGTTTGCCACTCGCCATTCGTTTTAAACTCCTTGATATAACTCTCTCGGGCATCATTAGATTGTTGAACTCTTAACTGATACGTGTTACCATCACCTTTCACTTTGATTTGAAGTGACTGTTCTGGATTTACATTAATATCCATGGAATTGTTCTGCACAGAGCTAAACCCACCATTGCTTTCAACGGTAACGTTCCCGTAAAATTTGCCGTGACCATCTTCTGTCAGTTCAAATTTCCCTTGCGAGATTCCGCCCATAACTCGGTCATCTTCAATGCGCCAGTCGCCAAGACCGTTTTCTTTATTAAAGTCGTAAATGGTAATAGGAGCAGTCATAAGTATAGAGGTTAGAATAAGAAAAATTGATTTCATGATTTTCATTTTTAAAATAGTCGTCAGTGCATGTTGTTCTTTGCGAGCCGTTAGCTATTTAGCTTCAATTTAAATTTTTATTAGTGACATGCACGCAACCTTATGCTAACTTTTGCATCTATTATATAAACCAACCTGTGAAAAAACTTCTGTTACTATTCATTCCCATCTTGCTTGTCTCTTGTGAAGCTAGATTAGATGATGATAAGCGCGCCTTTTTTAAAACTCGAATTGTCGATGCTCAAGGCAATCCTGTCGATGATGTCATCGTAGAGGTAACTAATTTCAGAACTTTCGAATTTAATCCATTTGCTCAAAGCATCAGCAAATTCTCTCAACCTGAAACCGATTTCCTTTTGGGAAAAGGCACTACTGATTCTAATGGCGAGACCTCTTTTTTAATGCTTTTTGATACCGCCGGAAGCTATTTTGTCAATGTTTACCAAGGTGATCAAAACATCTATAGTGTTTCTACTGGAATCGAAAGCTTTGGAAACGATCTTACTTTGGACATTCCGCTTATAACGATACGAGATGTTGCAGATGTTGAATTGGATTTTATAAATACGTCTGGTACCACAGAAGCCTTTGATCTGCGCGTCAATTATTTTGATTTGTCATGTTCAGAGGTATTTGAAGATGGCGAATTCTCAGTTAATGGAGACTGTGGCTATTTTAGTCAAATTTTTACTACGATTAATGAATCTCCAGAGGATGGGAATTTTGAATTCCAAGCATTCTATCCATCTGTCATAACAGTATCACTTATAGATGAATCTGGTACAGAAACCATCCAAGAATTTACAGTTAACAACCCAATAGAGCGCTATGAAACTAATTACTAGAGTTTTATTGATGATGGTCCTGACGATCGCTTTACCGACGCTTGCACAAGAAAATGGCAATCAAGTCTCACAAGAATTACCAGATCGAGTATTTGCTGCTGATATTTATATTCAAAGAGGATTACCAACCGGCGATAACTTTGTAGGTAACGGCCTGTCTAACGGTACTGGTTTTGGGATTAGGTTGCAATCAGACATTTACCAAAATATCTACATCGGTGGTGCTTTGAGTCAGGATTATTTTGATGTTAAGGATGAGCAGGCGATTGGTCAGTTTTCAAAGGCTACCAAGTTCAATGCTTATTTCTTTGCAGGTTATGACTACGTGATTAATGATGATTGGAACATCACGGCAGATCTAGGGTACGGCTATAGTCAGAATAAAAACAAACAAGACTTTTCTCAAGGCGGCGGAACTTTCAAGGATACTGGAAATTTATTGAGAATCACAACCAGTGCGGAATATGCATTGAGCAATAGTATTTCGGTATATCTAAGTCCGAGTTTTGAAAAAGTGTTTTATAATATTGATGCCGCTCCAGCATCAGGAGACAATTTTAATGTAGGTAATTATTTCAATCTTGCCTTGGGTTTTAGATTCAACGCTAGAGATTATAACAGCATACCTTTAAACACCTCAGATAATCAACGCATTCAAGAGCTGGAAAATGCGAATCGGGATGATTTGAGTATCAGAGAAAAGCGGGAACTCTATTTCCTAAAAAAGAAAGAAGCTAGAAAGGCCCGTCGGGAACGTAGGAATAAAAACTAAGAGTCCAGTAGCGTCAAAATATCTATCGCCGCTTCACTAATTTTAGTTCCTGGTCCAAAGACAGCCGCAACTCCTGCATCAAATAAGAATTGATAATCCTTGCGTGGTATCACACCACCAACGATAATCATGATGTCTTCACGCCCATATTTTTTCAAATGTTCCATCACTTGCGGTACCAGCGTTTTATGGCCTGCGGCAAGTGAAGAGATTCCCAATATGTGCACGTCGTTTTCCACAGCTTGCTTTGCAGCTTCTGCTGGCGTTTGGAACAATGGCCCAATGTCCACGTCAAAACCTACGTCTGCATATCCTGTGGCCACAACCTTGGCGCCGCGATCGTGTCCATCCTGACCCATTTTTGCGATCATGATTCTGGGACGACGGCCTTCTTTTTTTGCAAAGGAGTCTGCTAATTGTTGCGCTTTTGCGAAAGCGGGATCATTCATAATCTCTTTTTTATACACACCTTGAACGCTTTTTACCGTGGCACGGTAACGGCCAAATTCCTTCTCCAAAGCATCTGAAATTTCACCAAGTGTTGCGCGTTCTTTAGCAGCATTCACGGCTAGTTCCAATAGATTTCCATCGCCAGATTTTGCGCAAGCGGTCAAAGCTTCCAGAGCCTCGTTTACTTTTTGATCTTCACGATCTGACTTGATCTTTTTCAATCGGTCCACTTGCTCGATTCTCACAGCAGCGTTGTCCACTTCCAGTGTATCGATATGATCCTCGTCGGGACTTGGATATTTGTTCACACCAACGATGACGTCAATATTGGAGTCGATTCTAGCCTGTTTCTTGGCAGCTGCTTCTTCAATACGCATTTTGGGAATTCCAGCTTCGATGGCTTTGGTCATTCCGCCTAGTTCTTCGACTTCCTCAATGAGTTCCCAAGCTTTATGTGCAATCTGATCGGTTAGTGATTCCACGTAGTAGGAACCAGCCCATGGATCAACCGTTTTTGTGATACCCGTTTCTTCTTGTAGATAGATTTGAGTGTTTCTTGCGATACGCGCAGAAAAGTCCGTAGGTAAAGCGATGGCTTCATCCAAAGCATTGGTATGTAAACTCTGCGTTCCACCAAAGGCAGCCCCAGCAGCTTCAATAGTTGTACGAGCCACATTGTTAAATGGATCTTGTTCTGCCAGTGACCAGCCGGATGTCTGGCAGTGCGTTCTTAGTGAAAGAGACTTTGAATTTTTAGGATTGAATTGCTTGATCATTTTTGCCCAGAGCATTCTGGCTGCACGCATTTTGGCAATCTCCATAAAATGATTCATCCCAATCGCCCAGAAAAAAGATAGGCGAGGAGCAAAGGTGTCGATATCCATACCAGCGTCCAGCCCCTTGCGCACATATTCCAATCCATCTGCCAGCGTGTAAGCCAATTCAATATCACTGGTCGCACCGGCTTCATACATATGATAACCAGAAATGGAAATCGAATTAAACTTAGGCATCTTCTCACTCGTATATTCAAAAATATCTGAGATGATCTGCATACTAGGCGTAGGCGGATAGATGTACGTATTGCGCACCATAAATTCTTTGAGAATGTCGTTCTGAATCGTACCGCTTAATGCTGCGATGTCAACGCCTTGTTCCATGGCGGCGACGATGTAAAACGCCATGATGGGCAATACCGCACCATTCATGGTCATCGATACAGACATCTTATCTAGCGGAATCTGATCAAAGAGAATCTTCATATCCTCGACGCTATCGATGGCTACACCAGCCTTTCCAACATCACCTTCCACACGCTCATGATCGCTATCATAACCGCGGTGTGTTGCTAGGTCAAATGCGACGGATAGTCCTTTTTGTCCAGCGGCAAGATTCCTGCGGTAGAATGCATTTGATTCCGTTGCGCTGGAGAAGCCAGCATACTGGCGTATGGTCCACGGTCTGCGCACATACATAGTGGAATAGGGACCACGTAGATTGGGAGCAATGCCCGCCACAAAATCCAAATGCTCCAGTTCTTCAACATCAGCTTTTGAATAGTGCTTTTTGAGCTCTATTCCTTCTGAAGTTTCATAGGTTTCCTGTGAAGATGCTAGGTCAGTTTTTTCAAACGCGTTGAAATCAGCCGTTAGGTTGGAGAGGTCTTTTCTTTTCATTTCTATTTCTTTTTAAGCTCTAATTGCTGCTTCGTGTCCGATTGAAAGTTCAATAGAAAATGATCATTGTCCACGGTATTTACCTTCAATTTGAAAACTCCTCTCGAATTATCTGATGGTTTCTCATTTAATGGACTAAATGACATGTACAGATATTCATTTTTCTCATCTAAAAAATAGTAATTAGGATATACGTCCATTGATTTATCCATAATAAGAGTACCGTTATCTCTAAATGAAATTGTCTGTGTCCATTTGAAAATATTTGTAAGCGGATGAACGGAAAGAGATCTGGTAAATTCATTTTCAACATCCTTATTAGCATCATTATATTTTATTTGAATCTCCCAAATTCCTTCTATCGCTTCATTAGACAAGTTGTTGGTACAGGCCAAAAATGATAGGGATAAAATTAGAAAAGATAGTTTCCTTGCTAATAGTTTAACCCTATTAATATTTACAACCGATTCATCCTGAGTTTTCATAAGGGTGGACTCAAGTCCACCCTTATGAAAACTGATGTTGGAGTTGGATATCATCATTTGGGCATTTGAGATTTCTCAAGATCCTCAGCTAATCGTTTTGCAGCAATAGGAGTGACCAATGTTTTACGAGGTTCTATTTTTTGAAATGGCAAAATCTCGTATTCTTTTTGAAGCGGTAACTCCGCATTTGGGAATTTGTTGACGCCTACAAGAATTTTCTTATTAGACTTCAGTAACTTTCTTTCGGCAGCATCACTTTCCTTAATCTTGCGCTGGATAGTACCCTCGAAAAGTGACTGTACAAAGCCGCCAGCTTTTTCTATGGTCTTGAATATTTCCAGTGCTTTTTCCGTCAATTCTTTGGTCAATGCGTTGATATAATATGTACCGTCAGCAGCATTGGCAACTTTGTTCAAATAGGCTTCTTCCTTCAGAATCAGCAACTGATTGCGAGCGATACGGTTTCCAAATTCATTTTCCTTATGGAAAAAAGCATCGTAAGGCAGATTGTGAATCGTATCTGCGCCACCCAACACCGCACTCATACATTCTGTTGTTGTGCGCAATAGATTCACATTGTAATCGAGCAGTGATTTGTTGCGTAAACTAGGTGTTGCGGTAATATAGCAACCTAAATTATTTAGTCCGTAAGCAGTTCCAAGTGTTTTGGTCAAGATTCTATATGCTCTGTATTTAGCGATTTCCATAAAATAATTGGAGCCTATAGTAGTATCGATGTTGATACGTTTTTCCGTTTTCGCACTTTGACTGCGCTCAATATGAACCTCTTCGATGCTTCGCTCCTTGAAAGCGTTATACACATCTCCATCGTGCTCCTTATTGGTATCGCAGTAATGGTTAAGATATTCGTTAAGGTGCGCGCAATAGTAGGCAAGCTCTTGGGTGACTGTTGCGCCAGCTTGTTGATAGGTGCTTGTATTAACGGTAATGTTTGAGAAGTATCCGTCAAAAGACTTTAAAAAGAAAGCATGTTTCTCGTGATCTGACTTTTGATTTTGAAACCAATTTCCGCTGGATGAAAATCGATAAATGATGTCTAGATGAACATAAGCCTTGGGCTTGAAGCTGTGCAATTTTTTAAGAAAATCTAGATCAAAAAACTGCGGATGTACTTGGATTCCAACATCGGGTAGATCCTTAAGTAGGATTTCGAGATTTACATCTGCATTTGGTATATCCAACAGGATACCTTCTGCACCGCGAGCGAGTGCATCGAGTGCTTTTTTGTTGGCAGCTCTGGCATTTCCACAATAAATCTTTTGGGAAATGTACCAGTCATCTTTCTGCGTCCCACGATGTGGTAAGTTGATATCAACCTGACTATCTTGATGATATATAGGCTTAACATTGATGCCTTCTGGAGTTGATGTAACTAGTGTTCCATTGTAATCGGCACCTTTGAGATCCATTTGGATCTTTTGTTTCCAAGCAGTTTCAGAAACGGGTTCAAATTCATCAAATAATGGCTTCTTCATCAATCTTCAGTTTTTACAGAATCTGCGTACTCAATAATGTACACTTCTTCGTTTTCCTTCTTCATCAAATAACGTTCTCGACCGAATTTCTCTATCCCAGCACTGTCCTCAAGTTGTTTGATCCTTGCTTGATCAGCAGCGATACCACGCATGTAGAAATCGGCTGTTTGTTCCTTGTCGGCAATTTGCTGATCTAAGGCGCGATGTGCCGTAAACCAGGCGCTGTCATCTAGAAAAAAAATCCATATCGCAAATAAAACACTGATGATGAAGTATTTGTTGAAATACCATTTGCTTTTGATTCTCTTCCAGTTCATAGAGTCAAGATAGTATTTTAGCCCAACTTTTGATCGAGAATTGAACGTAAGATCTTAACACCAACCTCGTTGAGTCTATTAGTAGGAATAATAACATCCGCATAAGCTTTTGTAGGTTCTATAAATTGCTGGTGCATAGGCTTAAGCGTGTTTTGGTAACGATCGAGAACCTCATCTAAGTCACGACCACGATCTGAAATATCACGTTTCAAACGCCGAATTAAACGCTCATCGCTGTCACAATCAATATAAACCTTGATATCAAAAAGCTCGCGGATTTCAGGCAAGGTCAAAATCAAAATGCCCTCAACAATAATGACAGAGCTAGGAACGGTGAGCACCGTTTCACTAGTGCGATTATGGTCGACAAAAGAATACACGGGTTGCTCAATACTGTTGCCTTTGCGCAGTTCCATTAAGTGTTCTTTCAACAAGGCAAAATCTATAGAGCTGGGATGATCAAAATTGATCTTTACTCGCTCTTCATAGGTTAAATGACTGGTATCCTTGTAGTAGGAATCTTGTGAGATTACAGTAACATCTGTATCTGGATATTGATGAGCTACTTGATCAACAACCGTTGTTTTTCCAGATCCTGTACCGCCGGCGATTCCTAGTATAAGCATAGAGAGGTTTTGTGCTGCAAAGGTAGTTGGATTGTCAAAACTTGTTACAATGCATTTTCAATATCTTGACTTCCCAAAACTGCCATGATTTCAACGATGTGACTTACTTTATAATAAATACTATCTGAACCGCAAGAACATCTTCTATAATTAGGTTTTACATGATCAACTGCAACATAGGCGGTTGGATTATTACTGATTGAATTGATACACTCAATAAGTTTTTTAGAATATAACTGGGCTTGTTTATATCCAAACTTTTTGACACCGTATAGATAAATTCTTGTCAGATCATTTTGAGCTTGGGTGCTGATTTTATATTTCAATGTCTGATTCTTTTCTGGCTTTTTCAAAAATCTCTTCAACAGTCAATTCTGAAAAACCACTTTTTTCAGCTCGTTCAAGTTTAGCTCTTAACCATTCCAATTGCTCATTTTTCTTACGTTCATTTCTAATCAAGTCGTTGACTAATTCACTCTTGCTGGAATATTCTTTGTTGTTGACTTGGCTCTTGAGCCATTCATCGTTAGGTTCCGTAAGGGAAATACTTTGTCTAGGCATGGTGCGTTTTTGGTGCAAATATACACCAATAGAGAAACTAATTTAAACTTAGAGTTTTCAAAAAGAATGAAAGTGTCTACTATATAAAAATAGATCTACTCGTGATGATAAGGCTCGTTCTTCAATATCGTAAACGCTCGATAGATTTGCTCTACGGCAAAAAGTCTCACCATTTGGTGGGAAAAGGTCATCGCGCTCAAGGATAATTTTGAGTTGGCCCTTTTATAAACAGCTTCAGAGAAACCATAGGGACCGCCTATGATATAGACCAATCGCTTCATCCCAGATAAGCTTCTTTTATTAATAAGCTGGGCAAACTGTTGACTTGATAAACTTTTTCCTTTTTCATCCAGTAGCGTGACAAAATCACTGGTTTGTAATTGATTAAGAATGAGATCGCCTTCTTTAGTTTTTTGCTGTTCAACGCTCAAATTCTTGGTTTTTTTCAGGTCTGGAATGATTTCCAGCTCAAAATTGATGTAATGCTTGAGTCGTTCCACGTACATATCTGTGAGATCTGCGATGCGGTTATCATCGGTTTTACCTACGGCAAGTAGCGTTATCTTCATCTATCAAAGGTAAAATCTTTATTCATTTTCATAAGATTGCCCGCAGAATCTTACTTTTGAATTAATCCACCAAACCTATGAAATACCACGGCGCTGCATTTGAAGAAGAAGTCAACCGCATCATCATTAATGCCTTACGAGAGGATGTGGGCGATGGCGACCACAGTAGTCTAGCATGCATACCTCGTAGTGCCAGTGGCAAAGCTCGATTGCTGGTGAAGGATGAAGGTGTTATTGCTGGAATCGCTTTCGCGAAAGCGATATTCAAACATGTAGATCCTGCACTGAAAATAGAAAAGGTAAAGAACGACGGCGATAGAGTGGTTTACGGTGACGAGGTATTTTATGTAAGCGGTTCCTCAAGATCCATCCTCACGGCAGAAAGGTTGGTACTCAATAGCATGCAACGCATGAGCGCCATCGCGACAAAGACTCGAGAATTTGTTGACCGTCTGGAGGGAACTAAAACAAAGATTCTAGATACTCGCAAAACGACGCCAGGGATACGTTTACTGGAAAAATGGGCCGTTAAAATAGGTGGCGGCGTCAATCATAGATATGGGTTGTATGATATGGTCATGCTCAAGGATAACCATATTGATTTTGCTGGTGGTATCACTAAAGCGATCGAGAAAACGACTGATTATCTTCAGGAGATGAATAAAGATCTCAAAATAATTGTAGAGGCAAGAAATCTAGACGAGATCAAGGAAATATTGAAATCTGCAGATCATGTTTATCGCATATTGATTGACAACTTCAATTATGAGGACACTAAAAATGCTGTGGATCTTATAGGCGATCAATGCCTTACGGAAAGTAGCGGTGGCATTACCCTTGAAACAGTTAGAGAATATGCAGAATGTGGTGTGGATTACGTTAGCAGCGGTGCTCTTACGCATAGTGTTTACAATATGGATCTTAGTTTGAAAGCCATGCATGAGTAGGCTCAAGTCTATATTAGACCGCATACCGGTCGTCTCATGGTTTGTGGCGGTGTCAAGCCGCGCGCGGTTACCTGGATTTGAAGGAATGACTGTTTATGATTTATGGGAAACCTACAGCGTTGGTATCGTTCAAGGTGCATTTACTTTGCGAGCGAGTGCGATTAGCTATAGTTTCTTTATGGCTATTTTCCCGTTTATTCTATTCATGCTTAACCTGATACCTTTTGTACCAGTTGATAATTTTCAGGTTGATTTTTTGGAATTTGTTAATGGTTTGCTGCCCACGCAGGCGGCAGGTTCTTTTGATACTATTTTTAAAGAAATTGCCCTTCAGGAGAATACGGGTCTTTTGACGATAGCGTTTGTAACCTCATTATTTTTTATGAGTAATGGTATCAATGCCGTCTTTGATGGCTTTGAGCGATCTTATCATTCATCGTTTAACCGCAACATGTTCAGACAATATTTTGTGGCCGTTGGAGTGTCGTTGTTACTTAGCTTGTTCTTATTGATATCCATCATGATGTTTGGAATTGTGGAGTACTGGATAGGAACCTTAAGAGCAGAGGATTTCATGACGCAAAGTTCAACCGAGATCTGGTTAATCGTCATACGCTATGTAGCTATAATCTTCATGTTGTACTTATTCGTCAGCACGCTTTATTACACGGGAACTAAGGAAGGACGGCAAACTAAGTTCTTTTCTATAGGGTCTGTAGTGACTACTGTTCTTATTTTGATTTCGTCCTATTTATATGGTCTTTATATTGACAATTTTGCCTCCTATAATGAAATCTATGGTTCAATAGGTGCTTTGCTTATTTTAATGATCTACATCTGGCTCACAGCAAACATTTTGTTGCTTGGTTATGAACTTAATGCATCTATCAGATCATTAAGGGCACGGAATTTGAATTAGGAATACTATATTTAAACAATCTAATAATTAATGATATGAAAAAATTACTCTTAATTGCTGTTGCCGCTCTAGGTACTTACACGGCATCTGCTCAAATGACCATTGAAGGTGTTACTGTTGAAAAAAGCCTTAAAGTTGATGGTAAAGATCTTACCCTTAATGGCGCAGGATTGCGTGAGAAATTTGTGTTTGATCTCTATGTTGGTGGACTATATACCACTACTAAAACTTCAAACGGCACCGCTTTATTGAGCTCTGATCAGCCTATGGCGATTACACTTGATATAGTAAGCAAACTAGTTACTCAAGACAAGATGATCGATGCGATTACTGAGGGTTTCGAAGACAGTGTATCCAGTGCAGAACGTAAGAAATTACAACCCAAAATCGATAAATTCATTGGATTCTTCAATGAAGAGATCGTTAAGGGTAATGAATTCCAAATTGCATACATTCCTGGGAAAGGAACAATGGCTCACAAAAACGGGAAACTGTTAGGAACTATTGAAGGTAAGGATTTTGCAAAAGGACTTTTCGGTATCTGGTTGGGTAACAAGCCTGCAGATAAAGACCTGAAAAAAGGAATGTTAGGATCATAATCCATTCCCGAATTAAAAATTAAAAAGCCCGTGATTTTTCATGGGCTTTACAATATACAGAGTATGAAAAATATAGTAATAGTGCTGTTGTGTTTTTTCGCTTTCGCGAAAGCGAACTCACAAGACGTCACTGGAACATGGAAAACCATCGATGATGAATCTGGTGAGGTAAAGTCTCACATGCAGATCTTTAAAAAAGGCGATTCCTACTATGGTAAAGTATTAAAGGTCTTGTCTAAAGATGCTCCAGCTAACCCTAAATGTGTTTCCTGTGAAGGAGCTTTGAAAGACCAACCTATTGAAGGCATGGTTATAATGAAAGGCCTGAAGAAAAAAGGAAAAATGTACAAGGATGGAACCATCATAGACCCAGAAAATGGTAAGGAATATGATTGCAAGATCTGGCTCAATGAAGACAATCCAGATTTATTAATGGTACGTGGCTACATTTTGTTTTTATATAGAACCCAAACTTGGGAACGTATATAAGTTATTGATAAAATAGCGTGTGACTAAAAGCATGCAAAAAGGGAATCGGTTATTTTTACATAACCGATTTTTTTATGTCTCATTTTCTAGATGTCATACTACCACTGCCACTGGAGCGATACTTCACGTATTGTATCACAGCCGCAGAGGCAGATTTTATCCAGCAAGGAATGCGTGTTGCGGTACCCTTTGGTAAATCAAAAATTTATACAGGAATCGCTGTAGGCGTAAGGCAAAATATTGAGGTCGCCTATGACATCAAGGATATTGAATTTGTTATTGATGAATCTCCTATCCTACAAGAAGGCCAAATCAAATTTTGGGAATGGATCGCATCGTACTATTTATGTAGTGTAGGTCAAGTAATGAAAGCAGCCCTGCCTAAATCCTTGCTGCTGGAAAGTGAAACAATCATACAGCGCGATGAAAATACAAATGTCGAGGATGATGCGCTTACTGATCAGGAATTTTTGATTCTAGAAGCGCTTGATAACCGCAAAGCCATGAAAGTGGATGATGTTGCTAGTCTTTTAGATCGTAAAACTGTATTGCCTATTTTGAGACAAATGCTATCAAAGCATTTAATCATTCTTCAAGAAGAGCTTTATAATACCTACAAAGCCAAAACCGAGAAATACATTTCTCTAGCTCCAGAATTTAAAAGTGAGCATGCATTGCGAGAACTTTTGGACTCGATGTCTCGCGCACCTAAGCAACGTGAAGTACTCATGACCTTATTCATGATGCGAGCTGGTGATAAATTAGTGAAATCTAAAGATCTAGAGACCAGAGCCAAAGCATCAAGAGCTGTTCTAAAATCATTGATCGATAAGCAAATTCTACTTGAAACAGAGCAGGAAGTAAGCCGTATGCTTATGGATAGGCAAACGGGTAGCGAACTCTATGAGCTAAACGAGTCGCAAGAAATTGCTTACGGTGAGATCAAACAAGCGTTCCAAGAAAGTAAAGTCTGTTTACTTCACGGCGTAACCTCTAGCGGTAAAACAGAAATCTACGTAAAGCTCATAGAGGAATATCTTGCTCAGGGAAAACAATGCCTATATCTGTTACCAGAGATAGCGCTTACCACTCAACTCATAGGAAGACTCCAGCATTATTTTAAGCATCAAGTACTTGTTTATCATTCTAAATATAATCTCAATGAGCGTCAGGAAGTCTGGAACCTAGTTCTAGATGCTACAGAGCCTTATGTGATAATAGGTGCGCGCAGCGCGCTGCTGCTGCCGTTTGAAGATCTAGGTTTAATCATCGTGGATGAAGAACATGAGACCAGCTTCAAACAGTTTGATCCAGCGCCAAGATATAATGCTCGTGATGCTTCCATCGTTTTGGGTAAGATGAAAGGTTCCCAAATATTATTGGGAAGTGCGACGCCATCATTGGAAAGTTATTACAACACAACGATCGGCAAATTTGAATTGGTCGAGCTTAAGAAGCGTTATGGTAACGTCTTGATGCCTGAAATCAACATGATTGATATCAAGGAAAAGCACCGTAAAAAACGGATGACCGGACACTTTTCAGATACATTGATAGAGGCAATGACAGAGGCTTTCAAAAACGATGAACAAGTTATTCTATTTCAAAATAGACGTGGTTTTGCACCTATCATGGAATGCAATACCTGCGGTCATGCTCCTCAATGTCCCAACTGTGATGTGAGTCTAACCGTACACCAGCACCGTGGTCAAATGCGTTGTCACTACTGCGGTTATCATACTTTTATTCCTAGGGAATGTATCGCCTGTTCCAGCACTGATCTGGACACAAAAGGCTTCGGTACAGAGCAGATAGAAGCAGAATTCAAAGAAATTTTCCCCAATCGCAGGATCGCCCGTATGGATCTTGATACTACCAGAGGAAAGTACAGCTATGAAAAACTCATTGATAAGGTAGAGAATAGGGAAGTGGACTGCCTTGTGGGAACGCAGATGCTAACTAAGGGACTTGATTTTAGGCACGTAACATTGGTAGGTGTTCTCAATGCAGATGCCATGCTGAATTTCCCAGATTTTAGATCACATGAACGTTGTTTCCAATTATTGACACAGGTAGCTGGTCGCGCCGGCAGGACTGAGAAGCGCGGTACGGTTTTATTGCAGAGCTATAATCCGCATCATATGATTTTGCAGCAGGTCAGTACGTATGATTATAAAACTATGTTTAAGGAGCAATTGCAGGATCGGTATCAGTTTAAATATCCGCCATATCAGAGATTGATAAGGATTACCTTCAAGCATCGTGATTACAGCACAACGTTACAGGCAGGTGAGTGGTTTGTAGGCGCACTTAACCAGATTGAGCATGGTGTTGAGGTTCTTGGACCAGAGTTTCCACCGGTATCCAGAGTTCGTAACTTGTTCAATGTGCATGTGATGGTTAAAATGGGAAAAACCCATTCGCCAGAAACGATCAAAGGATTTATTTCAAAAGTCAAAAAAAGCTTTGAGAGCATCAAGCAGTACAGATCTGTACGATGTAATATTGATGTGGATTGTTACTAAGTGTATGATTGGTTCGCTTTCGCGAAAGCGGAATAAAATAACTAAATGATACCCTTTCTAAGTCTGATGAAGAATTTACATTAATCCACAATCTCGTAGTCGATATCTAATTTACGCAGTGATCTAAGTGCAGATCCACGATTTTTATCTTCAATCTCGATGTCCACGGCGTCACCTTCCAACAAAATATCAGTGAGTTCATGAGCAAGGTTCTCGCTAGCCGTTGAAATTTCAGCGATGCATCGTGCTATGGCTCGCTTGTCAGGTCTTTGTGCATCACAGGAAAGGAGATTGATTTTCATGGGTATAAGTTAAGGAATAACTTTCAGTAGCTAGATTCATTGCGAATTGGTGTAATCGTTAGAACCCTAGTCGTTTCACTAAATGACGTTAACAAAAAAAGCAAAAACCGAAAGTGGTTTTTGCGTTTCAAATTTCATCTTAGAATATAGATTATTCTACGATTAACTTTTTAGAGCTAGACCCAGCATCGTTACTCAAACGAACCAGATAAATTCCGCTGGCTAGGTTGTGTTGTATTTGGGTATTGTTGAAAATTTCTCGTGATAGTGCTTCTCGACCTAGGGTATCGAATATTCTCAAAGAAATCGGTTCATTTACATTACTTATATAGAACATTCCTCTTGAAGGATTTGGATACACTGTGATTTGGTCTAATGTCTCCGTTGCATTAGAAAGAGTGTACGCTTGCCCTGCTTTAGGTCCAAAAACAAAGTCCACCAATTCTGGCCTATCTATAAACGGATTTCTATTGCGCTGCCAGTCATAAACAACATTATTTCTGTTCATTTCAAAATCATCTACTGGATCCTCTTCATGCCATTGTAATAAGGTTTCAAGGTCGCCTATCTGTCCCATGTCGTTTTCTGGATAGCCATCAATCACCTGCAACATTTGTGTATCAGAATAGTTATAGCGCAGTGTCATATAAAATATAGATCGAGCCACATCACCATGCCACGAGCCCTGGCTACCAGACGGGCCATTGTAACCTAGATTACTATTCTCGCTATAATTTTGATCACCTCTTGAAGAGTTTGTAGGAGCATCTGTCGCTCTTAAATGGTGTGCATCACTGTTACCATGGCGCAAGCTATCCACACTAGTTTCCACCCATACATTGATACCATCTGCTATATCATCTAAATCTTCTAAGCTATCATAGTCACCTCGTGATCTAGGAAAAACATGCTCTCGATTCCATCTGCCATTTCCATTGCTGCCGTCTTGAAATAAGACATCACTGCGCTCTATTTCTGAATATAACAACCATACTTTATTACTGTTGAGGGCACTGGCATCTGCATCCTTTAGAATGGTTGTGATGTCTGCATAAGTGTGGTGGCGCACCACGCCAGTTTCTGCGATGATGGAAGTGATGGCTTGTTCTAATTCTGGTCCTGCTTTATCTTCAAGAGTGTCGTAGTATCCATCTGGAGTTCTGGGTCTAACCGTTCCATAAGTTGGAGTTGTAGGGTTTCCATAATCTGCTACAGTGAAGTCATCGTCAATCACCAGGTACTCAATATTATCTTTAATTCGTTTGAATCCTACTGGAAGATCGTCATCTAAATCAACCCTCATGAATTCATCTCCTTCATCAAGATCATCATTGATCAACTCAAAATCTAGGGATTGTTCCGTTTGACCGGCTGGAATAAAAATTTCTGTAGTGCCATTGTAATCAGCTTCATTAAATGAACCGTTATTAAGACTAAAACTTAAGTTGAAATCCTCATCTGCAGCTCTTGTCAAAGTGAAGGTTAGGCTGAAAAAGTCACCTTCATTCAAATCTTCAGTAGCTGTAATTCTAAAGTCGACACCTATATATGAAGTTTCTGTCGCATCATTCAAGGAGTGCGGTGTAGGTGCTTTCACTTCATAAGTTCCATCTTCCTTGCGTTGCAATGAATTGGTGTTATTTGCTGCTCCTTCATTATATTGAACAGTTTCTCCTAGAAGATTTAATAAATTTTCGTTTTCTGCATCATTAGTGCCATAAACCAACGCTGCTACCAGATTGTCCTGATTTGCCAATGTTCGATCCGGAAAATCATTGGGTTCACCTAAGTATATAGCAACGGCATCTGCTCCATTTTGAAAGGTATTGCCATCACTTAATAATTGACGGTCTACCGCAGGTCTTACTTGTGAACTTCCTAAAACAACCAATCCGTTAACATCTGTAGTTAAACCATTAAGATCTTCTACATAATAACTGCGTCCCATTCCAGAAGAACTTCCATTAAACAAAACCATAATATAACCATCTAGGGATGTAAAAGGATCTGGTGTGCGTAATTCAATAAATTCTTCGAAGTCTGTACTAGGTGTATCTGCATCTAGCTCGTTGATGACTACTTGTGAGTTCGCTTTCGCGAAAGCGAAAACTATAAAAATCAATAAAAGGTAAAATTTGTTCATCTTGCAATTTTAGGGGACTTTGCAAAAATATTGATAGTTTCAAGATTCAACAATATCTTAATGTTAAGTCTATATCTTTTAATAGTTCATAAAGCTACATATCATTTTGATCTAGTTAAGTTTGATTATGATGTTAGATAGGTCTGCCCATTTTTATTCTGATCTTCATGCCTATACCGGTAAGTTGGTAGATATCTATTCCAACAGGATGCATTTTTGTGATGTACCTGAAGACTGGAATATCGTTGTGACAGACGTTGAAGGTTCTACCATTGCGATTGAAGAAGGTAGGCAACAACAGGTACACCTTGCTGCGACAGGAAGTATTGCAGCTTGTCTCAATATTTCAAGGGATGCTGGTATCGATATACCTTTCTTTTTTGGAGGTGATGGAGCAACGATTTTAATGCCAGATCTTATTTTGAAGGATTGTTTAATGGCCTTAAAATATCATCAGGAACGATGTCTAACTAATTTTGATTTTCTTTTTAGAGTGGGCTATCGCTCCGTTAAAACGATGAAAGCCAGAAGATCCATTTTGAAAATCTCAAAGTTTCAGGCAAATTCAAATCATGTAATACCACTTATTCAAGGTAATGCTCTTCAACATGCAGAATCTGACATTAAACAAAGAGATCATCAGGATTTAGGTATTTCTGAAATAAGTTCTGATTATTTAGATCTTGCGGGAATGGATTGTAAGTGGAACAAAGTCGCGCCACCTATTGAGACTAATGAAATATTAACCTTGATTATCACCTCAGTTAACGTCGATAACCAGCATGAAATCTATGGCGAAATCTTGAAAAAGCTGGATAAAATTTATGGTAATGATGCAAAGCGCAACCCATTAACCTTGGAGCATCTTAATGTTACTAGCAATTTCTCAGAGTTGCTGGATCAAGTCCAAATCCAGCGCAAGAGGTTCAGCTTTAGACATTTATTAAGGTCATTCATGAGCACCATTTTTGGAAAATATTATCTATATCATACTCAGGATGGTCAAGAATATCTACAGGAATTAATCGAACTAACGGAAACCCTTCTAATGGATGGTTCCATCAATACAGTGATTACCGGATCCAAAAAGCAGCGTAGAAAATTGATGCGTTATCTTGACGATCTAGAAGAAGACACTCAAATTTCTTTTGGTTACTATGTGAGTGAAAGTAGTGTGCTTTCTTGTTATGTCACCACGCTGGACGGTAATCATATTCACTTTCTGGATGGCGACAATGGTGGGTTTACACAAGCTAGTAAAGTGCTCAAGAAAAAATTAAGGTCTGAATAGCGGCCGACCATCTCCTTTAATTCTCAATGTCAATTTTATGATTGATTAGAGATGCAAATCACATCATAGTCATTAAGTTTGGTTATGGCGATTGCTCAATCAACAAAATTCTATTCTGATTTACATGTCTATGATGGGCCGTTGGTGGATATATATGCCAATTCTTATAATTTTTGCGAGGTACCAGATGATTGGACAATTGTAGTCACTGATGTGGAGCAATCTACCATTGCCGTTCAAAACGGTAAGCAACAGGAAGTAAATCTTGCAGCGACAGGTAGCATCGTTGCCTGCCTCAATATTGCCAGAGATGCTGGAATTGATATTCCATTTTTCTTTGGTGGCGATGGAGCAACATTATTACTACCCGAACAGCTCAAATCTCATTGCCTACAAGCGCTCACTTATCATCAAGAACGATGTTTAACATCATTTGATTTCTATTTGCGTGTTGGTTTTAGATCTGTAAAGGAAATGCGTCAACGTGGTTGTGCGCTCAATATCTCAAAGTTCAAACGTAACTCTTATCACGTGATGCCACTTATTCAAGGTGATGCATTACAACGGGCAGAAAGTGAAATCAAATCTAGTGAAGCACAGGAGCTGGATATCACAGAACTTGAAACCAAACTCCTCAACCTTGAAGGTATGGAGTGTAAATGGGACAAGATATCACCACCAGATGATGGCAACGAGGTGCTTGCATTGATTATTAATGCCACAGATGTCAATCAACAGCATGATGTCTACACAGCCATTCTCAAAGAAATGGACCGGATTTATGGGGATGACACCCAACGAAATCCTGTTACCATGGAACGTTTAAAAATGGTCAATAGCCTTAGCCAATTAAAAAATGAAGTGAAGATTAAATATGCATCTTCAGATTTGCGCAAGGTCATTAGTACTGCAGCAAGATCAGTATTTGGTAGTTTATATGTCAAGTTCACAGAAAAAGGGCGGAATTACCTTAACGAACTCATCCAACTGACAGAAGTATTATTACTTGATGGGTCGATCAATACAGTTATTGCTGGAACTGTAGAAAAGCGTAAGGAATTATTTAAAATGCTGGATAATCTCGAGCGTAACGACCAGATTCAATATGGGTTTTATTCCAGTAGTAGCAGTATTCTTTCTTGTTATGTGACAGCATTAGACGATTATCATATTCACTTTCTTGATGGTGATAATGGTGGTTATACTCGAGCCAGTAAAGTTCTTAAGAGAAAGATAAGCGCTTAATCTATCGGTACGATTGATTGTAAATAGAATCAGAAATAATTTTAAAATAAAATTACTTTTAATCATCCCGATTCGGAATAATTAAAAGCGATTTTATTCTAGTTCAAACTTTAGTAATAAGTATACCTGCGAACCTTTGCGATATACTTAGCCAGTCGTATTACTTGATGACTATAGCCATATTCATTATCGTACCAGACGTAAACCACAACTTTATTACCTTCTTCATTTACAATAGTGGCGTTCGAATCATAAATGGATGGAGCGTTAGAGCCCACGATATCAGTTGATACTAATTCGTTATCGATGCTGTATTTGATTTGCTCTACAAGATCACCTTCAAGAGCATACTTTTTCATAATTGCGTTGAGAGCATCCTTGCTGGTTCTAGTTTCTAGTTCTAGATTTAGGATAGCAAGTGATCCATTGGGAACAGGAACACGTATCGCATTTGAAGTAAGTTTACCTTCAAATGATGGCAGCGCTTTACTAACTGCCTTACCGGCTCCAGTTTCTGTAATAACCATGTTAAGAGCAGCAGCGCGACCACGACGGTATTTGCTGTGCATATTATCAACTAGATTTTGATCATTGGTATAAGCATGAATGGTTTCTAAGTGACCATTCACAACGCCAAAACTATCTTCAATAGCTTTAAGGACAGGCGTTATAGCGTTAGTAGTACAACTAGCTGCAGAGAAAATATCAACCTTGTCTGGATGATGTTCTTTGTGATTAACGCCATGAACGATATTGGGAATGCCTTTACCTGGAGCAGTGAGCAGCACTTTGTGAGCGCCTTTTGCTTTAAGGTGTCTCGCTAGTGCTTTATCATCTCTAAAGGCGCCCGTATTATCAATAATTAATGCGTCGTTAATTCCGTAAGCTGTGTAGTCAACATCTTCTGGAGCATTGGCGCTGATTATTTTTACGGTTGTACCGTTAATAATCAATGATTCATCATCCAGATTATAACTTACCGTTCCAGAAAAATTCCCATGAACCGAATCTTGGGCTAGTAGTGAGGCTCTTTTCTCAAGGACGTTTTCAGTGATTTCTCCTCTAGTTACGATGGCGCGCAATCTCAATTGGCTACCTTTTCCTGCCTTGCACATAAGCTCACGGGCCAATAGGCGACCTATTCTACCAAAACCATACAACACCACATCCTTAGGGATAATCTCTTCTGTTGCTTTGGCATCGTTCAACTTGCGAGCAACAAAGGCCTGAGCATCTTGTAACTCGTTTTCCTCAAGATGATATTCATAAGTCAACTTACCAATATCCAATTTTGAAGGTGGCAGATCTAAGGATAATATTGCCTGTGCTATTTCAACACTGTCAAAGATAGAAATGGGCTTTTGCACAAACTCGCCAGCATACTCGTGTAAGTTGATGATTTCGCTCACATTGCGATCGATCAATTGGTTTCTAAATAGTACCAATTCGATAGATTTATCGTACCAAAGATCACTAACTGCTTTTATAAAAGCCACGGCAGCGCGGCGGCGGTCAGTCTGGAAAGCAAGTTCCTTTTCATAGATATCTACTTGGCTCATGAAATTGAGGGTTTTATTTTTTGCAAAAGTAATCTACTCTAACGATTTCGTAAAATAAGGCGATGATTTTTTCGCTTTCGCGAAAGCGAACTATTCAATAGTACTGATTTATCAAAACACACGGATTTAGAAAATAAAAAATAGACACAAAAAAGACCCAAAGGCCAAAGCTTTTGGGTCGATTATATTTTTAAAGACCAATTAGTCTTTAGTCATTCTCCAGCGTTCTGTTTCTCCTTGAGGATTTTTCACCTCAAAGATCAATCGCTGCTTGGATTGTGCTTGATCCATTATGGACTTCAAACTTTCCACACCTTTAACTTCGGTCTCATTCACTTTAGTGATGACGTAACCAGATAGATTCGTATTGGCTAGGCTGTTTTTAGTACCTGTTATAAGTGCACCATTGTCAATTTTGTACTGGCGCTTCTCACCATCAGTCAAATCCCTTAGGTCCATGTCAAGTTCAGGAATTGTAACCGTATTGTTCTTAGTAATCTCAATATTAATAGATCTCTCACGCCCATCTCTCAATACAGCTGCAGCGACAAAATCACCAGGATTTTTAGTTCCTACATAGCCAGATAAATCTGCAAAGGACTTCATACGTACGCCATCAATGTTTGTGATGATGTCACCTTTCTTTAATCCAGCACGGTCAGCACCGCTATCTTCTACAACTTCAGAGACGTAAATACCTTCGGCGCTTTGTAATCCTAATTCTGCAGCGGCACGTCCATTAAGACTTCCACCTGAAATTCCCAGCATTCCTTTCTGTACAAAACCAAACTCCATCAAATCCTGAATGATTTTACGAGCATTGTTGGATGGTACAGCAAAAGAGTAACCTGTGTAAGAACCGGTAGGAGACTGGATCGCGGTATTGATTCCTATAAGTTCTCCACGATTATTAACTAGTGCGCCACCAGAATTTCCTGGATTCACGGCTGCATCAGTTTGCAAGAAGCTTTGCTGAGTTTGATCTCTAGTGTTGAGATCACGACCTTTTGCACTTATAATTCCTGCCGTAACTGTACTGGTTAAATTAAATGGATTTCCCACGGCGAGTACCCATTCACCAATTCGTGCCTGATCACTATCGCCAAAGGCGACAACAGGCAAATCTTCATCCACATCAATTTTGATTAATGCGATGTCAGATCCAGGCTCGGTTCCTATGACTTCTGCTTCATAAGTTCTATTATCATTTAATGTTACTTGAAGCGCACGAGAGTTTTCAATCACGTGATTATTGGTAACGATATAACCATCTTTAGTGATGATCACACCACTACCAGTACCAACCGTTTGTCGCAAGGGAACGCGACCGTACATTAAATCCTGCATGGTGGGATTACCACGGGAAACGGTGAGATTCTTTACGTGAACAACCGCGTGTACGGTTTTCTCTGCAGCTTCTGTAAAATCAACGGCGTTGGGAATGGCATTGCCTGTATAAGAAACTGGTGTTGCTTCTATTATTGATTCGTGAGCAATTTCAATGTTTGAATCGGTAGTTGGTTCAAAGAGGATTTTATAGGATCCCAATACAACCGCGCCACCTAAAACGGCAGCTCCGACAGATTTGAGTATGGATTTCATATAATTGTGTTTAAGTTAAAAACTGATTTAAAATTCTTTCATTGTGTGATCATTGGTGATTAACCCGTATTTAACAATCGTAATTTTTTACGATCCACGTACATTTGCAAAATGCAGTCCACTACGTTTTATAAATATCAAGGCACCGGTAATGATTTTATCATTATTGATGATCGACAGGAACAATTCTCCAAAAAAGATACCAAACTCACTGCTCGACTGTGTGACCGTAAATTTGGCATTGGTGCAGATGGATTGATCCTGCTACAAAACAATAGACACCATAATTTTACAATGGTTTATTTCAATGCAGATGGAAATGAAAGCAGTATGTGCGGTAACGGTGGTCGCTGCATTGCAAGTTTTGCAAGATTTCTAGGAGTCGCCACTGACACAACGACATTTGAAGCTATTGATGGATTACATCACGCCAAAATTTTTGACAACGGTAACGTGAGTTTACAAATGATGGACGTCAAAAACCTGCAGCTTTTTGATGGTCACGTGTTCACAAATACTGGGTCACCACATCATGTGGAGCTTACTGATAATATTGAGCACGTAGATGTTTTCAATCAAGGAAGACATTTGCGTACTGAACTTTACGGTAAGGAAGGAGCCAATATAAACTTCGTTCAACCCGTCACAGCAAATACATTTAAAGTGCGCACCTATGAACGTGGCGTTGAGGATGAAACCTTAAGTTGTGGTACTGGTGTAACGGCCGTCGCACTTGCCATGCATAAAACAGGGCAGACCACTTTACAAACCGTAGAGCTGCAAACTCCAGGAGGTCACCTTCAAGTTACCTTTGATCCAACACCAACTGGTTATGAGAATATCTGGCTTACTGGACATGCAACTCAAGTGTTTAAAGGAACTATCGATCTATGATCCTTGAAACTGACATATGCAAGCTACGCGCAGTAGATCCAGAAGATCTGGATTATATCTATCAATTGGAAAATAACCCGGCGCTTTGGGATGTTGGTCACACCTTAACACCCTACTCAAAATTTACCATACGTGAGTATTTAGAGAATGCACATCGGGATATTTATGAAGTCAAGCAGTTGAGACTTGCGATTTGCAAGAAAGATGACAGCATTGTTGGAGTAGTGGATCTCTATGATTTTGATCCCTATCACAAACGCGCGGGCGTCGGTATCGTGATACCACAGGATCTAGATAGATCAAAAGGTTATGCTAGTGCTGGTCTTCAAATGATGATCGACTACAGCTTCAACAGGCTGCGATTGCACCAGTTGTATGCTGGTATTGCTGTGGATAATGTGGCGAGCAGGAAATTATTTGAGAAGTTACGCTTTCGCGAAAGCGGAATAAAAAAAGACTGGATTACAACAGACAACGCATATAAAGACGAGATTATCTACCAATTGATCAATGAATAAATACAAAAAGATTTTACTGGGCATCGTCCTCATAGGCCTAGCTTTTATGGCAGTTTTTGCCTACACGGTTTACGATACGTTTTTCACTTCAAACACAAATTTTACTGAGGGCACGTATGAAGTCTTGATTCCAACAGGTGCAGACTACAATACGGCGTTTCTAGCAATGGCAGATGCTGTTGAGGATAGAGACGAATTGCACAAAACAGCCCAGCGCAAGGGATACATTAAAAATGTAAAGGCAGGACGTTTTATCATCGAGCCAGGAATGAGTAACAATGATATTATCAATGCCGTGCGTTCTCGCAACATCCCACTTAATGTAAGATTCAATAATCAGGAACGTATAGAAGATCTTGCCGGTCGTATCGCCAGCCAGATTGAACCTGATAGTTTGACGCTTTTAGAAGTGATGCAGGACAAAACCTTTCTTGAAGAAAACGGATTTACTAAGGAAAATGCATTGACCATGTATTTGCCCAATCAATATGAGTTTTATTGGAACAGCTCACCAGAGGCTTTCAGAAAACGAATGCTGGCATCATGGAAGAGTTTCTGGAATGAATCTCGTCTGGCAAAGGCGAAAGAGCTAGGTCTGACACCACAACAAGTCACATCACTAGCCGCTATAGTGCACAAGGAAACCGCTAAAAACGATGAACGCCCAACGGTAGCTGGCGTTTACATCAACAGACTCAAAAGCGGAATTAAATTGGATGCAGATCCTACCGTGATATATTCCAAAAAATTAGAAGACAGTGATTTCAATCAGGTCATCAAGCGCGTCCTATATAAGGACTTAACTATCGATAATAAATTTAATACCTATAAGTATACTGGTGTGCCTCCAGGACCTATCGTGACTCCAGACCTTAAGGCTATCGATGCAGTTCTTAATTATAAAAAGCACGATTACTATTATTTCGTTGCAGATATTGACAACTTTGGTTACCATGACTTTTCTAAAACATTGTCAGAACACAATCGAAAAGCAGATCGCTATCGTCGATGGATAAGTTCTCAAAATGTAAATCGATAGTCAAAATCTGACGTTTTGAGCGTCATTTTTTCTTCTGGAAATCTCTTAAAACGGATTTTAAGTTAATTAATTTAACAAATCCTCCATATTTCCCTTTTTTGCAATCGCCCTATTCATCACTTGTAGCGGCCGATTTTAACACCCTAAAACCTCTTAACTAACTGTTTAACAAACTTTTGTAGTTGAACTTGAATTATGTCGTAAATTTGCAGCGCTTTTAGAAAGGGTGACAGCAGCTTTCGAAATAGTAAACTATGAGAACAAACTTTGTAAACTTTTTAGCTTATCCAGTTGTTTTAATTGCTGGATTCTTTGTCTTCAAAAAAGACAATTTAAGCGTCAAGAGTATCCAAAAGCACCAAGAGTCAAAAATGACGTTTTTGACTAGTGCTACAAGACCTGTCCTTTACGGTCCCAATGAGGAAAGTTTTGAATCCTATACAAAGGATTTAAAAGAGTACTCGCTAGCAACACCTAATTCTGACTCCTTTATCTCTTTTAGAGAGGCGCTTGCGTTTAAGGAATCTCAAGGAAAGTACGGTGTGGTTAATACATTGGGATATCTTGGTAAATACCAGTTTGGTATGAGTACCCTGCGCACCTTTGGTGTGATCGATTCCTTAACCTTTTTGCAATCACCTAGGTTACAGGAACGCGTATTTTTAAAGAACCTTCAATACAACCATTCCATGCTGGAAGATTACATCGATATGTATGACGGCAAGGAAGTAGGTGGTGTTAAGGTTACAGAAAGTGGTATTCTAGCCGCTGCTCACCTTAGTGGTGTAGGTGGCGTGAAGAAATACCTAAGAACGAACGGTGCCGGTCGCAGTCGCGATGCCTATGGTAGTTCCGTTAGAGGTTATATGAAAAAGTTTGGAGGATATGACTTGAGCCACGTGCTCGATTAAATACCTTTCGATGATAGTGCAAGAGCCCGACTAATTTTAGCCGGGCTTTTTTTATGGATCAATGTCAAGTATTCTGAGTTGATCAAGATTTGAAAGACATTATATATAAGGATGGTATTGAGTTCGCTTTCGCGAAAGTGATTTTTCTATCCATTTTACAATTATCAAGAATAAATACCAATGGAGTGAAGGTGATAATTCTAGTCAGAGTCAGTAATTATCGATTAAAAACACGATAAAACGATTAAAAGTATATTTAGATAATTTTATGATATTGATATAAATACCTGAAAAACATTAGTTTAACTCAATTAATTACACTTAGTCGATAAAATGAGTTTGTTTAACGTGTGAAACAATCGGATATTTGGATCATCGAATCGGACGAACTGATTCAATAACACTTCATAACTCTACAAATGAAAAAATTTACTCTACCAGCGATCGCCTTATTAGTCGCTACAGCTTTCACATCATGTTCAACAGATACAGAAGGTATCGATGACAACAGCGCTCCTATCAATGGAGCAAAAGTTACCTTGTTTACAAGTAGTAACACATCAGGTAAAATCAACATGTTTGACTTTACTGATAGAAATAACATCACCAACAAATCTTTTAAGAGCGCCAGTACAGATGGTAATGGTATACACTATGATCCATTGAATGACTGTCTTTTTGAGGCGTCAAGATCAGAGAGCAATGTATTGGTTTTTGAAAACCTAGGAAACAATGAATCTGGAGCTGCACTTGCACCTTCATTAAGATCTGACGTACAGGTTGAAAACCCTAGAGATATCGCAATCGCAGGAGATAAGATCATTGTATCATCTGATGCTGCAGGTCCTAACGATAGCAACAAGTTTTACATTTATGAATCAACTCCTAACGCTGTTAGATTGGTCAACATCTATGAAACAGGTAACCAGAGCTGGGGAATATTTATCGTAGGAAACACTTTGTATGCAGCGGTAGATAATAGCGATAGAATAGCAGTTTACAACAACTTCTTTGATAACCAAAACGGTGAAGTAACTGCAGATGATTTCATCTTTATAGAAGGAGCACAATCTCTAAGAGGTATTACTTATGATTCTGTAGGAGATCAATTATTCCTTGCAGATGTTGGTAACCCACTAAACGATAGCGACGGAGCTATCCACACCATCAAAAACTTTTCAGTGATCTATAGCGGAATGAACAACTTTGCTACTATCGCATCATCAGATATCGAAACGATCACAGGATCTAGCACATTGTTAGGTAACCCAGTTGATCTTGAATATGACAACATTAGCAAAACTCTTTATACCGCAGAGCGTAGCACAAATGGAGGAATGGCTTTAGCTTTTGACATGAATACAACTGGAAACAGCAAGCCAATGATGAAGCAATCAGTTGCTGGTATCTCTAGCATCTATCTTAACGTAGAATAATTAGAATTAATAAATAAGCCGGAAGGCATTACAATTTCAAAGTACAATTTGTAGAGTAGATTGTAGAAAAGAGAAGACCCTTTACAGGGTCTTTTCTCTTTTAAGAACTTTTCAAAAAAATGATCGTTGATACTAATAGAAACTACAACAATATCTATTTACTAGATCTAGACATGTTTTGTAGTTGTATGCTCAACGCTCTAGTGGATAATTGTACTTCTATCAATGAAAGAAGAAGCGAGATCATTAAGGCTACAAGACTAATCCCAAAAACCAGCTTTGCCCAGAAATCCAACTGAACGTAGATTAAGAACATCGTCACTACCGCTAGTATAAAACTAATGATTGCAACCGCTTGCATGTTTTTTATTATTGTGAGTCGTTTGCGCAGTTTCTCTACCTGCAATCTAATAGCTTCAGATTCTGATTGCTCGTAACTGCTATGTAAATTTCTTATAAGCGCTGCAATAGCAAGATACCTAGCATTATAGGCGAGCATGGTTAAAGAAATAGCAGGGAAAAGTAATGCCGGTACACTTAATCCTAATTCCAAAATCTATAATTTATGGGTTAATCTCTGCTACCAAAAATAGCACTTCCTATGCGCACCATAGTGCTGCCTTCTTCCAGTGCGATTTTATAATCACCGGTCATTCCCATGGAAAGCTCTTTAAATTCATGTCTATCATCCAGCAAACCTTCTGATTTGATTTTTTCAAAGATGGACTTTAGTGATTTGAATTCTGCTCGAACTTGATCTTTGTCGTCTGTAAAGGTGGCCATTCCCATTAAACCGTTGATGTTGATATGTTCAAGTTTTTTAAAAGCGTCAGAGTTTAGAAAGTCCAGCAGTTCTTTTTCATCAAAACCGTATTTACTCTCTTCGTCTGCAATAAAAACTTGAAGCAAACAATTTATCACCCGATCATTATTGCGAGCCTGCTTATTGATTTCCTTAGCCAGTCGTGGTGAGTCCACAGAATGTATCAAATGCACGTAAGGAGCCATGTACTTGACTTTATTGCGCTGCGTGTGACCTATCATGTGCCAGTGAATGTCCTTTGGAAGTGTTTCCCATTTTTCGGTCATTTCCTGGATCCGGTTCTCTCCTAGATGTCTTTGCCCTGCATCATAAGCTTCCTGCAAATCGCTGTTAGGTTTGGTTTTGCTTACTGCTACCAGTGTAGCTTGAGGTTCGACGCTTTCGCGAAAGCGATCTATATTATCTGCTATTTTACTCATTTTCAAATTCGTATATGATCAACCCGCTAGGGAGTTTAGGTCTAATAAAGGTACTTTTGGGAGGCATTCTTAGGTTAGCATCTGCGATGGATTTCATTTGTTGTACGGTCGCTGGAAACAATCCAAAACCAACAGCAAAATCACCACGATCAATTTTATCTTTCATCACCAATAGGTCAGATTTACCATAGCTATAATCAATGCGGCCATCGTTTCTCAAATCTGCAATGCCTAGTATAGGCTGCAAAACGAGATCGTATAACATTTGGGTATCCAGATCATCCAGCGGTGTGTCAATCTTGTATAGATCCTTCCTCAAATACAGGCTGTAGAAATCACCATCCAAATACATGGAAAAATGATGTTTTTTTGAGGGTTTGTAAATCTCGAGACCTCGGTTTTGGATTCTGAAATATTGATCCAGCTGCATGAGAAAAGACTCTTTAGAATGGCCATTAAGATCCTTAACTAATCTATTGAACTCATATATATTGAGCTGACTTTCGGGAATGAGGAAGCTCATAAAATGATTGTAACTATCATTTTGTTCGCCTAATTCTTGAGCCAATAACGAAGAGCTGGAACTGCGATGGTGACCGTCTGCGATGTACAATTTCTCTTTATTTGAAAAAATACTCTCGATAGATTGAATTAAATCAGCATCAGTGATCGCCCAGATCTTGTGCTGATTAAAATCGGTAGTATAAAAATGGTAGTCAGGTAATTTTTTCTTTATCTGGCTGGTAATTTCATCTATACTCGCATCATCTTGATAGGTCAACAAAACGGGCTCTGCATTAAACCCCACAATCTTGAGATAATCCTTAAAAAGCACTTCTTTGTGCGATAAGGTGTCTTCATGCTTTTTGATGCGGTCATTGAGATAGTCATCAACGCTAGCGGCAGCAATTATTCCTGTATACTCATGATGCGGATCCTTGTTCTCGTACAAATAGAAAGCAGGAGCGTCTTCTTTCATGAGATGATTCTCCTCTCTAAATTCCAAGAACCTATTGCGAACCAGATTGAACCGTTCCTCACCAGTAATCTCATAGCTGTATTTGTAGCCAGGATTAAGAATATGTAAAAAACTAAAAGGATTGAACTTGAGCTGCGCCTCCAATTCCTCAGCACCATAATCCTGATAGGTGCGCGAGATCACATGCGCCGCCTTTTCAGGTGTCGCTCTTATTGCCTTAAATGGTTTAATGCTGGGCATTCTTTAGAAGTATAATTGCTATTTACTGTTTATTTTATATTTCAAAACAGCTATATCTTGTCTCTATATGAAATCAGAATGGTCTTATTTTTTAAAATAAAGACATAGCGAATCATAAAACTTTAGATTTGATATCTCTTTCTTGCAAATGCTTTATAGCATGGATTCCTTTACTTTAAGTAGGTGATCATTGCGAGAATCGAATTTCGGATCCCTAATGTTTTTAGTTATTGATTCATCGTATTTTGAAGACAAACCGTAACTAATGATAGTGGCTTTAGTTTCAGACTTAACTTCCTTAGTAAAAATGTAATTCTCTGAATTAAATTTTGGAAAGTTGTAAAATTTTTTTCTAACCATTTACTTTGTTTCCATTGTTATAGTAGTAACTAATTTATTCTCAATATTATCGATAAGTTCAACTTTTGAAAATACGAGTAGAAAATAGTCCACAGAACTCAAGTTTGTAATATTATTTTTGAATATTGGTTCAAGTTTATGGGCAAGCTTTTTGACTTCCCCATCATTGCTTAAGTCGATCTTTGGATTTTCTAATTCGAAAGAAAACGCTAATTTATTCTGCCCATTCAAAGCTATTTTTTGCACACCATAAAAGAAATTTTCTGTCTGAGCTATTTGTTTAATTTGTTGAACAAAAAGATTACTATTTTGAGCAAATTTTGGAGCAATGATATTACCAGAATCGCCAGCATTCGTTTGTATATTTTGGGGACAGCTGCATGAAGCTATAATAAGGCAAAATACAAGTAAGAAAATATTGTTTTTCATATTGTTATTTCTTGAAACTAATAGATACCTTCTCCGCTTTCCTAGACTCAGAATAATCGTAAAAACCTTCACCAGATTTTACTCCTTTTTTACCAGCCATTACCATATTTACCAATAGCGGACATGGAGCATATTTCGGGTTCTTGAATCCGTCGTACATCACATTTAGAATAGAAAGACAAACATCAAGACCTATAAAATCGGCGAGCTGTAATGGCCCCATAGGATGCGCCATACCTAATTTCATCACGGTATCGATTTCTTCAACACCTGCAACGCCATTATACAGCGTTTCAATAGCCTCATTGATCATGGGCATCAGGATACGGTTAGCCACAAATCCTGGATAGTCGTTCACCTCAGTTGGTGTTTTGCCTAATTCTTCAGACAACTCCATAATTGTTTTGGTAACCTCATCGCTAGTTGAATAACCACGAATGATTTCTACTAATTTCATAATAGGCACAGGATTCATAAAGTGCATCCCAATTACCTTATCAGGCCTGCTCGTTACGGCAGCAATTTGCGTGATGGATATCGAGGATGTGTTTGTTGCTAGAATACAATCTGCTGGTGCAGCTTCATCCATTTGCTTGAAAATCTTCAATTTCAGATCAAGATTTTCTGTAGCAGCCTCAACGATAAGGTCTGCATTTTTCACTCCTTCAGAAACATTAGTAAAGGAAGAGATGTTTTCTAAGGTTTTAGATTTATCAGCATCTGTAATTTTATCCTTAGCGATCATTCGATCCAGATTCTTGCTAATGGTGCCCACTCCTCGATCTATCGCTTCTTGAGAGATGTCAACTAGTGAGACTTTAAATCCTGATTGTGCAAAAGTATGTGCTATGCCGTTACCCATTGTTCCGGCTCCTATAATGGTAATATTTTTCATGGTATGTAATTACTCGATTGTTGTAAAAGGTATATAAAATGGAGATGATAGCAATCATTAGACGCTATCAATCTTATACAATTAAGAATAAATTTAAAGTGATTAAAAGAGAGACTACCTTCTGGTTTTCTTCAAATGCTTGATGGTGCGCATGATTAGTTTCAGGCCTTCATCATAACCTTCCTGGAACTGTTTAAAGAGCGCTGGAATCTCATCAGTATTTTCCTTGCGCTTAGCTCGATCCTCGATTTCTTGTAGTAGCAAGGTTTCCTTTTCCATGCCCAGCATTCTGTAGCTGCTCTTTACCTTGTGAGCCAGCAATCCAGAGGCATAATAATCTTCCTGACCCATCTTACTGATCAAGTCGTCATAATCCATAGGAACTTCCTGCATGAACATTTCAAGTACTGCCACAAAAGTATCTGGATCCTCGCCAAAGGATTCTCTCAACTGCTCTAATTCAAGAATGTCATTTCTGCTCATATCCTACTATTTATGCTAGCCATCCATCACGATCTAGACTGCGATATTGGATCGCTTCAGCAATGTGAGTGCCGTTAATTTGATCAGATTTTTCAAGATCTGCGATCGTTCTTGCGACTTTTAAAATTCTGTCATACGCTCGAGCGCTCAAATTTAAGCGTTCCATAGCATTTTTCAATAAATCTTTGCTGGCATCGTCCAGCGCACAGTGTTTTCTGATCTCCTTAGTTCCCATTTGAGCATTGTAATGAGTCTTCTCGCTTTCGCGAAAGCGTGCTGTTTGAACATCTCTTGCAGCCGTCACTCGCTCACGTATTACCGTAGACTTTTCTGCAAGCCTTTCTTCGGTTAATTTATCAAAAGGAACAGGTGTTACCTCAATATGAATGTCGATTCTATCTAACAGTGGTCCAGAGACTTTGCTTAGGTAGCGCTGCATTTCTGCAGGGCTACTTTGTACGGGTGCGCTAGGATCATTGAAGTAACCACTTGGGCTGGGATTCATACTCGCGACCAGCATGAAACTGGACGGATAAGTAATGGTAAATTTGGCTCTAGAGATGGTCACTTCACGGTCCTCCAGAGGCTGTCGCATGACCTCTAAAACACCTCTTTTAAATTCTGGTAGTTCGTCGAGAAAAAGTACACCGTTATGCGATAATGAGATTTCGCCAGGCTGTGGATAAGCTCCACCGCCGACGAGAGCGACATCTGAAATAGTATGATGCGGACTCCTAAACGGCCGTTGCGCCATGAGTCCTGCCTTTTCAAGCGTTCGCCCTGCAACGCTATGAATTTTGGTAGTTTCCAATGCTTCCTGCAATGTCATGGGTGGTAGGATGGAAGGCAAGCGTTTGGCCAGCATTGTTTTACCAGCACCTGGTGGACCTATGAGAATGATATTATGGCCACCAGCTGCTGCAATTTCCATGCATCGCTTGATGGATTCCTGACCTTTCACATCGCTAAAATCAAATTCTGGATGCTCCAGTGCCTGAAAGAATTCATCGCGAGTGTCCACGATGGTTTCTTCCAATTCCACTCCTTTGTCAAAAAACTGAATCACCTCAGAAATATTCTCTACGCCATACACATTGAGGTCATTGACTATGGCGGCTTCTCGCGCATTATGCTTAGGCAAAATGAATCCCTTGAAACCTTCCTCTCTCGCTTTAATAGCGATGGGCAAAGCACCTTTTATAGGTTGCAACGTTCCATCAAGGGATACCTCGCCCATGATGATATATTTGTCTAGATCATCTGCTTTGATCAAATTTGAGGAAACCATGATTCCTATCGCGATGGGCAAGTCATAGGCGCTTCCTTCCTTGCGCAAATCGGCAGGAGAGAGGTTGATGATGAGTTTTTTGCCAGGCATTTTGTAACCTACGTTGGAAAGTGCCGCAGCAATTCTATAGGAACTTTCACTAATGGCTTTGTCGGGCAATCCCACAAGATGATAGCCTATCCCGGTCGCGGCATTTACCTCAACGGTAATGGTTTGCGCCTCAACGCCAAAAACGGCACTACCGTAAACTTTGGTTAACATGGGTTGGTCTTTGGTTTAAAAATAGGCAAATACACTTAAAGATATAATGATGGATAAATTGCAGCAATATTATTCGAGATCTTAAAGTTATGGCAACTTTTAAGATTGGGAGGAATTACGCTTTCGCGAAAGCGAACTCACCACTATCTTTAAAATATGAAGACACTTTTAGAAACCATACAACATCGCCGTTCCAGATTTCCCGCCGATTATACCCAAGGCGAAATCCATGCTGACCATTTGAATCAAATATTAGAGGCAGCTCGATGGGCGCCCACGCACAAGAAAACCCAACCGTGGAAGTATAAGGTGGTACGCGGTGCTGGTCTGGAAAAGCTGGGTGACTTTATGAAAGATCAATTTGAAAAGAATACAAGCAAATCTGGTATCAAGGCCCGCAAAATGGCCGACAAAATGCAGCAGTCATCTGCCGTTGTTCTAATCTTTTTAAATCGCGATCCCAAAGAGAAGTTGCCAGAATGGGAAGAAGTTGCCGCGGTGTCCATGAGTGTGCAAAATATGTGGCTCATGGCTCATGAGCTGGGTTATGGCGCTTACTGGAGCTCACCAAAAAGCTTTGCACACATGGCAGAATTTCAAACTATAGAAACTTCTGAAAACGACAAGTTTCTAGGCTTTTTCTACATGGGAACGGTCGAGTCTCAAACAACCGATTTACCCAAAAGGAAATCGATAGAAGAGTTTGTAGAATTCATTGACTGATTAATTATCGAATAAGTTGCAAGCCTAGCGCTTTTAGAAGCTGATAACCAAAACGTTAATACACGCTGCAATGCCATCAATTATTTGTACTTTTGCAAAATAATTAAAGACAGTTATTTGAAAAATTTTGAAGCCTTAGGGCTCTCACAGCCGTTACTAGACGGCCTCGCTGAAATGGGGTTTGAAACCCCAACAGAGATTCAGCAACAGTCCATTCCCATTTTATTGAAACACGACGGAGACTTTATAGGTCTTGCGCAAACTGGTACGGGAAAAACTGCTGCTTTTGGTTTACCCTTATTGGATCTTATAGATATTAACTCGAGAGAAACGCAGGCATTGATTCTTGCACCTACTCGAGAACTTGCCCAACAAATTTGTGGGCAAATGGAGCAAATGTCCCAAAAGATGGGCAAGCTTAACGTGGTTCCCGTTTTTGGAGGTGCTAACATAATGACCCAGATACGCGAGATACGTCGCGGTGTACAGATTGTTGTAGCGACTCCAGGTCGCTTGATGGACTTAATGAAACGTAAGGAAGTCAAGTTGGACTCTCTTAAGTTCATGGTGCTGGATGAAGCAGATGAGATGCTTAACATGGGCTTCAAGGAAGACATAGACTTTATCCTTTCAAAGAGTGATGGTGGTCGCCGCATCTGGTTGTTTAGTGCAACCATGGCGCGCGAGATCAAACGCATTGTTGATACCTACATGGTGCAGCCAGAAGAGGTACGCGTTAATCAGGAAAATATTGTTAATACTAACATTGAACACCAGTCGGTGCAATTAAAAGCTTCTGATAAGACTGAGGCTTTGCGTCGTTATCTGGATTATTATGAAGATATGTTTGGCGTGGTATTTTGCCGTACCAAACGTGATACACAAAAAGTTGCTGACGAGTTGAATAACAACGGCTATGCGACTGAAGCTCTGCACGGTGACATGTCACAAGCACAGCGTGATGCTGCGATGAAACGTTTTCGCGATAAGAATTTGAAATTACTAATTGCGACAGATGTTGCTGCTCGTGGTATTGATGTGGATGATATCACCCATGTGATTCACTTTGCCTTGCCAGATGATCCTGAGTTTTATGCGCACCGTTCTGGTCGTACCGCTCGTGCTGGTAAAAAAGGAGTATCTCTTGCCTTGATCACTAAAGGTGATAACCGCAAGCTTAAATACATCGCCAGCAAATTAGGAATAAGTTTTGCGCCAGCAGAGGTTCCAGCACTGGACGCGATTACAGAAAAGCGTATTGCTCGCTGGTCAGACAATCTCAAAAACCAAGAGATCAATCCTAAGATAAGTGATGAGCTTATGGCAAGTGTGATAAAAGGCTTGGAAGAAGTTTCTAAGGAAGATTTGATCGCAAGACTGTTGACTAAAGAATATAACTCGATTTACAAACGTAACTCCATTAAAGATGTCAACGACCGTTCTAAAGGTCGTGATGATGATCGTGGTGGTCGCGGTGATCGTCAACGTGGTGGTCGTGAACGTGGTCGCACCAACGATAGAGGTAAAGAAGAAGGAATGAAAACCTACTTTATCAATTTGGGACGCAAGGACAACATTAACAAAGGAGCTTTATTGGGTTACGTTTGTGATGTGACTGGACTTACCGGTGATGATATAGGACGCATTGTTCTCGATGGAGCACACTCTTTTATGGATGTAAAAGAAGAAGTCGCTTCCCAAATGCTCAAGGTAAACGGTACGCAACGCGATGGTCGTGAACTTAGAGTAGATGAACATCACGGTAAAGTAACCGAATCTAGAGATCGCGGTGGTCGCAGCGGTGGCTTCAAAGGCAAACGCGATGGTGGTGGCTTCAAAGGTCGCAGATCTGATGGTGATTCTGGTGGTGGATATAAAGGACGTCGCTCTGATGGTGATGCACCTTCAGAACCTAGATCTGGCGGATTCAAAGGTCGCAGTACCAAAACTACCGATAGCGATTCTGGTAGAGATCGTTCCTCATCTTCCAAAGGCGGAAAAAAAGGAGCAGGAAGATCTAAGTTCTTCGGTAAGAAATGGGACTAGATTAGTTTCAATTTCCAGCGTGCTGGGATAGTTAATAAATAAAGAATCCCGTTTAGATTTGATCTAAATGGGATTTTTATTGGTTGTTATCTCGCTTTCGCGAAAGCGGTAATAGCATACTTAATGCTTAGAGCCTATTTGTCATACACTAGATAAATTCCATAATAAGCTCTGTTTCCATATATAGCTACTCCATCATTTTCATCAAAAAAATAATAACCCTTGTTTGTCATATCAAACTTCTTGTTTTTACCATCAAGAGCTTTATCAAAGTGTTTATATGATATTTCAGACCCTTTATATAAAACTACCGGATCTGGAGCATTTTTAATATAATACGCTCCGCCTAGATATGTAATCACCGCTGGCACATTAAATTGATACTTTGTAGACATACTCTTTTTACTGAGTATATAATTTTTAGTGTCGAACCTTTCTGTAATACCAGAATGTGGTAGTGAATTAACATGAGAAATTCTAAAAAGATTTTGATCATCAATTAGTTCTAATGGAATTTTCAATGAAAAAGAACCGTCATCATTGGTTTTAGTTTTTAAAATCAAATTTGCTGATACGAACATTACATCAGCATTTTCGATAGGTTTTCCATCACTCTCAAAAATAACGATGGCTTCAAAATGTATGGAATCTTGCTTTTGAACTGGTGAAGCTATAATTCTACTTTTAGCTGAATGAGATATTGCTTCTGAAGAGCTAGTACTTTTTATTATTTCCATTGGTAAGAGGTTTTCTTTTGCCTCAATAGGATGACTTATGGATATAGCAGATGCAAGGAGGATCGCTGCGAAATAGGTAGAGTAAGATGTTTGAGAATTATCCCACTCATTAATTTCAACATTAGGAGCTTGCAATTGTTCTTTATGAATCTTACAGCAAAGATCCTTTTTGGAACTGAATATTTTGAGTATAGTTTCTGATTCTATGTTAGTTAAATCAAGGACATCCTTTGAACAAGAAACACAGAATTCACCGTTTTTGGTAGAATTCATTTCATTCCAGTCTTCTGAGCAAGGTTGTGTCAATTTAATAAGATGATTTCTCATAGCCCTGGAACAAGTTTTTTAGAAATTAATCTTAAATATAATTAATTCGATTGAAAAGGTTGGTCTTCAGATGATTCCAATTTCGTTTAACTCGCTTTCGCGAAAGCAAACTCCTACTACAACCCAAAATTAATCCCAACCACAAAAGCCCCATAATTTCTATCGCTCGTGATGCTGCGCACATAATCCACACGGAATGGTCTGAAGTTGCCAAAACCTATGTTGTCAATCCCAGCACTGACCTCAAAGTAAGGTTTGCGTTGGGTCATCAACGCTTTACCGCTCACGATCAAATCATAGTTCAGTAAGTTGATACCAGGAATCTTACCTAGTAAAAAACCTTTGAAATCATGCTGCACGTGTACTTGTGCATAGGATTCATTGGTACTGTAATCGTAATAATCCAACAATCCAAAACCATAGGGATTGAGCGCGGCTAGTTTGTAGCGCAGTTGGTTGCCATTGAAATGTTGTGCGTCTATAAGCGAGATGCCGTCTGCATCAAAGAAAGTGCCCGCATTCACCCAGTAACTACTACGACCCAGATTTCCCTGATCAAAGTTTTGCCAGATGCTTGCACTTATTTGATGGTAATTGTAGTTGCTCTCGCTTGCTGCAAATCCGCCTTCGTAGTTTAGTCGTATGGTTGGATATTTCTCATTGACGATGTTGAATTTTTGGTCTGGATAACTCTGGTATTTTTGACCTGGCCGTATGGTCAATCCTGCACCAACTTTTAATAACTCATGTTCTCGCACGAATCCCAACCGATTCTGATCCAGAAACAAAGGATTATTAGGCGTGTAATCGACATCTGATTGCGTGAACCAAACCTGATCGGTTGTGTTTTTCAATGGCTGTCGTCGCTCATATCCTACAGATCCGTTTAGAAAAAAACCATTGGTCACTTCCTCTGAATAACTGAATCGAGCATAATCACGTTCAAAGAATTTAGCATAGTTGCGTTCAAAAAACAAACTTGAAATGGAGTTTTCCAATCCAGAAATAGGATTGCTGGTGTTTATTTGAGCGACTTCAGTTCCTCCAGAAAGCGAGATGCTCCTGCGATTAGTGCGATTGAATCTATAGGAAATACGCCCATCATATCTAAGCCGATCATCGCTGGTACCGTAATTAAAATTAACTGCGGTGTAAAAACTTTGATTGTAATCTTCATCAAAGCCTTTAGAGTAACTGAGGCCACTGCCCAAAACAAATCCTTGAACTGTATTAAATCCTTGAAAAGCACCCAAGTCTAAGATTCCATCGTAACTGATCCTGTAATTCTCATTGGAATCGCGATAGGTATAACCTGTCAATACATCCAGCACACCGAATTTATTTTCCACTCGATCCACACTATCTTTATATTTAGGATCATTTCTCACGGCAGAAATACTGTCTTTTTTTACATATTCTCTAGATTCATCTGCGGTTAAAGGAACCGGTCTGACTTGTTTCCAGAAGAGACTATCTTTTTTATTGGCGTCTGGATTGAAAGCAAGAACCTCTGCACCAAAAGCTTTTTTATCAAATTCTGGTTTGAAATTATAGTTGGTATAGTTAGCGATGAACCTACCGTTGCCCTCAAATCCAAATAAGCCAAAAGAGAAAACGATGTTTTGATTTCGTTTAACCCAGTCGCTAGTTTCCGTTTCATAAGTGAAATCCTGCGTGAATGTAATTTCCCTTATAAATGGTACGTTGATGTTTTGACCTGTTGTTGTCAATTCCAGACCATAAATGGTCCACTGATCTTCTACAATATATATGATTCCATTAAAGGTATTGTCATTGGGACGCCGTGAGGTGACCTCAATTTTATTAATCAAGAAATTGTTGCTATCATAGAATGTTCCCAGTAGTTTATATCTGTAATAGGTAAAAGCATAATCTGCGATGGGTGATACAATCCTATTATTAAGGTCAATGTTGTTATTGTAGAAATCAAAGTTGGCACTCTCTGCACTGTTGGCGCTAAAACCACGGTCATCGCCGCTTACCTTGCTTGCTGTGATAAATTCCTTAAAATTGTCTGGAGCCTCATAAGCTATATTGCTAACTGTTTCTGATAGATAGATGACACCACTGCGTGTCAAGGAATCGAGAGAACCATCTAGATCACCTATTTCCTGACCCAAAAATTTTTCTGGAACATCTTCCATTCCCATCAAACCACGAGAGTAAAAGTCTGCGGTGTAGCTGGATCCTTTTAATCGGTTGGCTTCTCTGTTGGCGATGGCTTCACGTATGACGCGATCAGCTGGATTTTCATCGCTGCGCACAACCACTTCATCAAGTGACGTAGTTTCAGTAAGAAGTGTGGCATTCAACTCGAAGGGTAGTTTATCAATACTGACGGTAACCTCGTTGGTTTTGTACCCTAGACTTTGAAAGACGACAGTGTAGCCACCCGTTTTTTTGACATCAAGTTGGTAAATCCCATCCACGTTAGTCGATGTTCCCGTGTAGGTATCCTTTATAAAAATACTAGCAAACGGAATGGATTCTCCGTCGGCATCAGTGACGGTACCAGTTATTTGTGCGGTCGATAAAAAGGAAATGAGAAGGAAAAGAGTGTAAAATAACTTCATAAATGAACGAATTGGTGGTTGTTTAAAGGAGTCATGGCTGTCAACTTTTAAGCCAGGTCTCTATTCATAGACGTTCAAAAATGCAAATAGTTGTTTAAGTGTTGTAGGTTTTTTTAATTTGATCCATGCGCTTTTTGTTATCCCTGTTCTTTATAGTCTCACGTTTATCGTAGAGTTTCTTACCCTTAGCAAGAGATATCTGGATTTTTGCAAAACCACGATCATTGATAAACATGACTAGCGGGATGATGGTGTTTCCAGAATTTGTCACGTCTTTGTAAAGCTTTTTAAGCTCGCGACGCTGGAGTAGGAGTTTGCGAGCAGCCTTAGGCGCATGGTTAAAATGAGTTGCGTGGGAATACTCCTGTATGGTCATATTAATAATCCATAGTTCGTCGTCCTTGAACTCACAAAAAGCCTCAGCAATACTGGCCTTACCTAGTCGAATCGCTTTGATTTCAGTACCTCCCAAAACGATTCCCGCGGTATACTTGTCCAGCAGTTCATATTCAAATCGTGCCTTTCGGTTTTTTATCTGTACGTTATTCTTGAAATCCATTAACGCAAATATAATTTAACAGTTCGTGGGCATCGTTATATATTTGTGAAATGAAAAAGATCTGGTTTTTAGTATACGGTTTTGCGGTTTTGACAATGATATCATGTCAGGACGATTCCATCACAGCAGAAGAAATTATTGCTAAAAGCATTACCGCTCATGGAGCAGATGTGGCTGCAAATGCAACTTTGGATTTTACCTTTAGAAGTATCAATTATAAGGCAGATAGATTAGGTGGTAACTATGTATACCAGCGCCAATTTTTAAAGAATGATTTGCCGGTAATAGATCGATTGGATAACAAAGGTTTTGTCAGGACAGTCAATGATAGTGTAGTGTCTTTACCAGACTCGTTGAGTACACGATACAGCGCATCTCTTAATAGCGTTGTGTATTTCGCGCAATTGCCCTACAGTCTTGACGGTGATGCGGTGATTCTTGAAAATCTGGGAATGGATCAAATCAATGGACAGGATTATCACCAGATCAAAGTGACATTTAAAGAAGATGGTGGCGGTGAGGATCACGAGGATGAGTTTGTGTATTGGATCGATGCAACCGACTATCTCATTGACTTTTTGGCTTACTCTTACTGTGAGGATGAATGTGGGTTCCGCTTTCGCGAAAGCGTAAACCGTAGAAACCTCGATGGGATTATCGTGCAGGATTATAAGAATTACAGATCTGAGAGTTCTGATCCGGTACTGGAAGATCTTGATGAGGCCTTTGAAGCCGGCAAACTGGAGTTGATGAGCGAGATCAAGTCAGAATTTCCCAAGGTGACCATCAAAAGCGCACCGTAAACCTCTTCATTTTACAATTCAGTAGCTGTATTTGACAGTTGGGTAGCATGCGTTTTTCATAACTGGATGTTCAAGGCATCTTTGTGTCGTTCTCTAATAAGATTTACATTTAGGGAATGCCCAGCCACATGATACTAAAAAAACTCATTCGTCTCATTCTCATCAGCATTTTGATAGGTGCTGGAATCACGATTGTCAACCTGTTTCAATCTGGATTTGACACGACGGTTGAGGATTGTTTCTCTAATATAGGAATGAATTCCATGTTTGCCTTCTTCCTCACATTTGTGAATGAGGCGCTTGTTGACTATCTCAATAAACATTTATCGTGGCAACAACAGCCGGTAGTTAGATTGCTGGCAGGTGTTGTAGGATCCATCATTGTCACGATGGTCACCTTATTTTTCTTGATTGGATTCATACAGATCGTTATTTACGATAACACGGTGCAGAATTATCTAGATGGACAAAGTGTTGAATGGTATGTTGGTGGCGTGATCATCACACTGGTGATTACCTTGATATTTCACGCTTTCTACTTCTATAAGGAACTCCAGAAATCCAAAATAAAGGAGCAAAAAGTAATCGCAGGATCTGCCACAGCACAATTCGATGCGCTAAAGAATCAATTGGATCCACATTTTTTATTCAATAGCTTGAATGTTCTGGTATCCTTAATAGAAGAAAATCCAGAAGCTGCCGTGAATTTTACGACTTCGCTTTCTAAGGTGTATCGATATGTTTTGGAACAACGCTGTAAAGGACTAGTTTCCTTAGAAGAAGAATTAGTTTTCGCGAGAACTTATGTCAGACTTCTAAAGATGAGATTTGAAGATAGCCTTGACATTTCCATTCCAGCTACGGTATCCAATTCAGATTTACAGATAGTACCGCTATCACTCCAGTTGCTTATTGAAAATGCAGTGAAGCATAATATTATCAACGATAGTCAGCCTCTAAAGCTGTCTATATATGAAGAAGGAATTCATCTGATAATTGAGAATAATCTACAGGAAAAGTCAGTCGTGAGTACAGGTACAGGCGTTGGGCTCAATAACATAGCATCTCGCTATTCTTTGTTGACTAGCGACCAGATGAAGATTGAAAAAACGAGGGAAACTTTTAAGGTGACCTTGCCTTTACTGGATAAAAGCCAAATTCAAACCTTAAAATCAGAAGTTATTGAAGCTACTATAGAAGACAGGAAACTGGTCGACGCGAGAGAAAAAGTGAAGGACATCAAGAAGTTCTATGATGACGCAGTGAAAACGGTGTTCATTCTATTTTTTCTGGGATTGCTTAACTATTTCACGGGTGGCATTCCTTGGGTGATTTTCCCAGCCATAGGAATGGGAATAGGCCTTTTCTTCCAGTATCAGCGCAGTTTTGATAAAGACATTTTCCTAAACCGAAACTGGCAGCAAAACAAGATCAATGAATTAATGAACGATAAAAATTTCTAACCATGAACACGCAAGAATCATATCAAGAGCGATACACTAGAGCCAAAGCTCGTGTTGAAGAGCTAAAGGCATTCTATAACCACGTCATTATATACCTTATTATTAATTCTGGACTAGCTGCTCTCAATTATTACAGTAATGAATGGAGCTTCCCTTGGTTTTTATTTCCTTTATTGGGTTGGGGCATAGGATTGTTGAGTCATGCCGCAGGTGTTTTTAGACTCAATCCATTTACAGGAAAGGATTGGGAAAACAGAAAGCTGCAAGAACTTATGGAGAATGAGGAAGATCAAACATTAATCAACACCAAATGAATATCTTAATCGTAGAAGATGAAAAACCAGCCGCTAGACGGTTGACGCGCATGTTGGAAAAGCTAGGTTTGCAGGTGGATACAGCGGTGCATTCTGTTAAGGAATCTGTGGAATACTTGTCCAGCAATGAATCTCCTGACTTGATTTTTCTGGATATTCAGCTTAGCGATGGCCTTTCTTTTGAAATCTTTGACCATGTCGATGTCGATAGCGCGATCATTTTTACCACGGCATACGATGAGTATGCGCTCAAGGCTTTCAAACTTAACAGCATCGATTATTTGTTGAAACCTATTGATGCCGAAGAATTGGAGCAGGCTGTAGATAAGTATAAGTTACGCTTTCGCGAAAGCGATGAAAACCAAAAACTCTCAACAAAAATAAGTCCTGCAGACCTACAACAAATTGCTGCGTTGCTCAACGGTAACACAACTAGCTATAAAAACAGGTACACGACAAAAATTGGGGAACACATCAAGTTGTTCACAGCAGATGAGATCCAGCTGTTCTATTCAGAGAATAAAGGGACATATATCAATCTGCCTAACGGGCGCAATTATTTGATTGATTCAAAGCTTGAACTAGTGGAAACAGAACTTGATCCACAAAAGTTTTTTAGAATATCCCGTCAGGCGATAGTTCACGTTGATGGAATAGCAGACATTATTGCCTACACTAATTCCAGACTTAAAGTTATAATTGATTCATTCTCAGAATTTGATTTGATCGTAAGTAGGGAGCGAGTTAAGGATTTTAAGCAGTGGTTAGAGGGATGAATGACTTAATATTGTCTCTTTTACAGTTTTTTAGCACGGTTTAACGTTTTATTCAAATCCATCATCGCTTCTTCTTCGTTAATTAGATATATAATACTAATTACTAATAAAAAAACTATGAAAAAAATTGCCCTTTGGTCAAGTATTGCGGTTTGTACCGTAGCTGGAATCTTTATTGCAGCTGACCACGTCGACGCCACTGACGTCGCTATGACAAGTTCTGATATTGCAGATTTTTATGCATTTGAAGGACAGAATTCTGATGCTACAACGTTTGTAGTAACATTACCAGCAGGTTCTAATAGTGCTCAATTTGACGAAAACGTACTTATTGAAATTAATATTGACAACACTGGTGTTGAAAACGGTGGAGTTGTTGAAGATCTTGTGATCCAAGCATTAAGACAAGGAGACCAAATGTATTTCTTTGGACCATATCGTCCATCTACTACAGGTTTGTCAAGTACTATTGATGTTGATGAATTTGCAGCTTCTGTAAATATTGGAAGTACGACTACTTCTAATGGAGTTAGTTATTTCGCAGGATTGCGTCAAGATGCTTTCTTCTTTGACTTTGAAGCTTTCAACGCAATTAAAGGTGCTGTAGTTGCAGGAAACACACCACCAGCTGACGGTTTTGGATCTACAGGAAACAATTTCTTTGCACCTCTTAATGTAAATGCAATTGTTATTGAAATTCCTAATACTATGTTGGGAACTGCTCCTACTCACATTGTGGACCAATTATTGGCTCCTAATGGACCAGGATTACCAGCTGCATATAACGTTTGGGTAGAAACAAAAAGAAGATAAAATTAATCAATCTAAAAAATCATAAAATGAAAATATATAATATAAAATATGCAGTTCTTGCATTAGCGATTACCGCATTTACAGTTAGCTGTAATGATGATGACGATATAACTGGTGGACCAATTGCGAGTACAGACTTTACTGGTACTTTCCAACAAGAGGATCAAATGGGACGTCCGGGAATAAATACTGTATTTCCTATATCAGAAGCTGATGAGAATGAATTTAATGTTACAATTCCTGCTAATCAAATAAACAGATGGCAGCCAACTTTTCAGGGAACTGTAGAAGCATTATACAATGCTTATGGAGCAACTTATGAGAATAACATTTTAGGACTTGATTTGCCTACTTTGACTACAGCTTTAGCTTTAGACGTACTTCAAGTTTCACCTGGTGCTGATACAGCATACTTCACGCCAAGTACTGGTGTACCATTGACTGGTAGAAGATTGCAGGATGATGTAATTGATGTATCCTTAATCTTACTCTTCGGAGGTAACGATGGTGCTCGTTTTGACGGTGACAACGGAACTCCTGAACTTGTAACTGATAACGTAGGTTTAGAAAATGGAACGACTTCAAATAGTTTCCCATATTTGCAACCAGCAAGTTTCTAGAAATTAATTTTTAAATTAGATTTAGCCGATTCTTTAACGAGAATCGGCTTTATTGTTTAGCATATGCTTATGAAGAATATATTTTATGGATTAGCGATCCTAAGTTTAATCGCTTGTAAAACCGAACCAGAACAAACAAAGGTGGCTAACATTACTAGTCCTGAAGATTATCAAAAATATCTTGATAAAGACGAATCAGGAATGGTTGACACTTTAAAGATAGAGATTACGCAATTGAAAATGGAAGCTGGCGAAGATTCTACCAGAATAGGTCATAACGCCAGAATTGCAGGAAAGTTGGATAAATTATTTGATCTGACTGGTGATGTTGATTATTTAAATGAGTCAGTTCGCTTTCGCGAAAGCGTATCCCGTAATTCCTACATAAGACCAGAAAGTTCTAAAAGAACGCTTGCACAGTCCTATATCAAACAACATCGCTTCAAGAAAGCAGATAGTTTAGTCAACAGTTTCACACAGGATTACAGCAGTGTGGAAAGCAATATGGTGCAATTTGATATAGCCCTCGAGTTAGGTCAGTACGTACGAGCAGAGTCACTTTTAGATAGTCTACGTGATGCTAATAGTTTTAATTATCTAATACGTGCCGGAAAATGGAATGATCACATAGGGCAATTAGACACGACTATTGAATTATTGGAACGAGCTATGACGCTCGCAGACCAGAGCGGTAATCAATACCTACAAATATGGTCATATTCAAACATCGCAGATTACTATGGGCACAATGGTCAATTAGAGAAATCTTACGAGCACTATTTGAAAACGTTGGAGTTAGATCCTTATAATACGTATGCTTTAAAAGGCATCGCATGGATTGCTTATTCCAATGATCGTGATCCAGAAGAAGCACGAACTATTCTTGAGGCTATTCAAAAACGTCACCCGTTACCAGATTATAATCTTGAGCTTGCAGAACTCGCCGCTTTTGAGAACGACATGGAGAGATCAATGGAACTAAAAAATAAATTCATGAAATCTGTAGATGACCCAGCTTATGGTGGTATGTATAATGCATACATGATAAGTGAACTAATCGATGCTGGTAAAACTCAGGAAGCTGTTGATCTCGCCTATAAAGAGGTTTCAAATCGTGCAACGCCAGAAACCTATGATCTATTAGGTTATGCCTTACTCAAAAACGGCAACCCAAAACAAGCGCTTACAAATCATGAAGAACATGTCATTGGTAAAACCTTTGAACCTGTAGCTCAATTTCATACCGCTTTAATACTCAAAGCAAACGGCATGGTGGAAGAGGCTAATCAATTTAAGAATGAACTTCTCGAAACAGAATATGAAATGGGACCAGTAACTTTTAAAGAAATTCAATCTATTTAAAACCGTATCTAATGTATTTACGTACATAGTATAGATAGTTAGTCACTCTGAAACTGAGAATCTTAGAGGACTATTGGTTGGTTAGTTTAGGAATGCCTGATTCGCAAGAGTCAGGCATTTTTGATGGGTCACATTTAAACCTCTTATGCTTAGCTATGGTAAATGCCTCCTAAGCCCATTTTATATTTAATTCATTGGATTATTAAGACATTAATCAGGTAGAAACTAGCTGCGAATAAAAAAGCCGCAATCTGTAGAGACGCGGCTTTCAATGTTTCAAATTCTCAGGTGTTACTATTCTATAACTCCCAATGTATATAATTTTTCCAGTGTAGGCGATTCACTACCACCAGCATTTTCCAATGTAATACCAAATGCTTGTGTTTCAAAGCTATTGTCAAATTCTACAAATTTCTGTTCATTTATTGAAACTACACCTAGATCAGTTGGAGATAATGGATTTAAGGTAAGTGACCATAATTGATAGGTCATATTTTCTGGAGCTTCTGGTAGTCCTGAAACATCAACGTATGTTTTATCACTAATAGGATTGTGAAATGCCACAGCGCTTGAACTTGCAAAGTCTCCTTGACCTGCAAGATTCACCTTTATAGTGTTTTTATCCTTAATAAAAGCCAGCGCCTCTTGATAGTCTGCGTTGAGATCATCAAGTTGATCTAATTCTGTATTAAGAATATCATTGGTTCTTTCTGTATCGACGAGCTGTTCATTGAGATTTGTATTCTCATGGAAAAAATATCCAGCTCCAATAAAGAGTAATATAGCAGCTGCCCAACCTAAATATTGGCTCCAGTTGGAAGAGTCGCTACCATGTTCTGTTTCTTTTATATAGTTACGTAAGTTTTCATAGATTTTCACCTCGTCAATACTAGGTGAAATTCCCGCTGCAAGTTTGAAGTAAGCATCTTCAATATTTTGAACTTCATTTTGAAGCTCATCACTTTTTTTAACTTGCTTTGAAATCTCTCTGGATTGTTCTCGTGTTAGTACACCACAAACGTATGCCTCAAGATCTCCGCTATTTTTTAGTTCATCTACCGTCATCAGTTGATCATCATTTCTCGTAGGTTATTCAGGCACCTTCTGTGTCTGGTCTTCAAAGTCCCGGATGGCATATCCAGTTCTTTTGCGCCATCTTTAAAGGTGAATCCTTTAAAGAATATGATATCGATGATTTTAACACACATGGGTTCTAGTTTGTCGACCCATTCTCTGAGGAACATACCATCTGTTTTATCCTCAAGATTATCATTTGACACTATTACATCTACGAAATTATCGGTACTTAAGTTTTTAAGACTGTTTTTATGGTTCTTACTGCGCAGATAATCGATAGATGCATTGCGAGCGATATTCAGTGTCCAAGTAAAAAACCTTCCTGAAGACTTATCATAGCTTTTAGCATTCTTCCAGATTTTAATAAATACATCCTGTAATATCTCTTGGGCAACATCCTCATTTTTAACGATGGCAAAAATAACGCCGTGTAATGCCTTATGGTATCGCTCATAAATTCTATTAAATGCGACCTCGCTGCCTTCCTGCAGGCGGCCGATCAATAGATCTGGTTGTAAGTTCATAGTCAGTTTTAAAGTTTTCTAAAGATGCAAAAAAAAATCTACAAGCGTGTTGCTTGTAGATTTCTAATTTTAAGAAGTTAATGCGATCTATTCAATCACACCGCAAGCTACTCTTGCACCAGCAGCACCGCTAGGTTGACTTGTAAAATCATCTGCCTTAGCGTGAACTATTACAGATTTACCAACGATATTTTTAGAGTCGTCATCACAATCTAGACACCATTGGTCTGTAGAGAACTCCTTAATGGTTATACCTTCACTGTCTGTTTCTAAATTTCCTATGTCACCCATGTGATAGCTTCCATCACCCCAATCACCGTGTTCATCTGATGTTGGATTCCAGTGACCACCTGCGCTAGATCCATCTCTGGAATCACAATTTCCATTTTCATGAATGTGAATGGCATGTGTACCTTCTGATAAACCTTTTAAGTTGGCAGTCATTGTAACTGTTCCGTTTTCTTCAACAAAACGAATGGAACCCGTAACGCCACTTTCACTTTTTGATCCCATTGGTACAACTATAGACATTTTATCGCCTGAATTGCTATTCATAGAGTCCATATCATCACTATTCATAGAATCTCCATCCATATCCATGTCAGATCCATCTACTTCTTCCATTTCCATATCATCTACCATGGTATCATTCTCTTTTTCCTTACAGGAAACTGTAAAGATTAATGCCATAATCATAATGGCTAAGTTTAATTTTTTCATTGTTTTTTGTTTTTGGTTAACTGATTACAATTTAGAGAAGTGAATAACGACTGCCAATGTTTTTAGAAATCTTTATGGGTTTGCAGCACCTTACGAAGGTAATATCTTCTCAAACTTCATGGGATTTAGATTACCCATCTTCAGGTTTTCCATGGCGTTGAGTGCTACATCAACTCTTTTTTGAGAGTCATTGATTCTATAGATCATGAATATGATATTACGCTGCTTGCCAGGAAGCAGGTTTTCAAAGATTTGGTAAGCTTCATAATCGCTCAGCAATACCGCTTCAAGTTCTTCGGTCATTGGAGCTTGATATTTGCTGGTGTCTTCACTCATGGAAACTTTTACCGTATCGCCATCTTCCAAATTAAGAGCTTTGCGATTAGCTTTTGAAAGCATTAAATATTTGATTCCCTTTCTTTTGATGACGCCTGCATATAGTGTTACCTCATTATCGGCTTTTGAAACTTCGGCAACGACTCTTTTGATTTTTGAGATTTCGAGCTGCTCAGCGATGTCGTCTGGAATTATTAACGTTCCTATCCAGCCATTGTGACCAACAGACGTTTCGAAAGTAAAGATCATAACAATTTAGTAAGCACCTGCGTTTCAGAATGTAGCGTTTTGTGAACGGGACATTTATCTGCTATTTGTAACAGTTTTTTTATTTGCGATTCTTCTAGATCATCTGGAAATTTGATGTGTCTGGTGAACGTGTCAATCTTGGCGCTATCATTTTCACAGTTTTCACAATCTTCACTGTGTTGTTTATTATACGTAACATGACATTCTACATTCTCGACGTTCCATTTTTTCCGTTTTGAATACATCTGTATGGTCATGACCGTACAAGCCGCTAGACCACTGGATAATAAATCGTACGGAGTTGGACCGTAGTCATTACCATTATACGATATAGGCTCGTCTGCGGTAAAATAATGATTTCCAGCTTTGATCTGAGTAGTGAAACCGCTTCTAGCATCAAGACTTGCGGCTACCTCAAAGTTCGATTTTACAGGGTCTTCTGTCAGGATTTCCAAATAACGGCTCGCCCAGCCCGCGATAACATTACCTGCATATAAACTATCTTCTTTGTCAGTAAGCAAGTGGTTAGCTCCATCCAGACTTATAAAACTTTTGGGATGCATAGCAGCTTGATATAACTTTTCTGCGTGATTGATGCTCACGGTATCGTCTTGTGGCGAGTGACAAAAGAGTATAGGCTTGCGCAATTTTTTAAGAGTCTGCGTCAACATTTGCTCGTCAACATCACGCAAGAACTGCTCCTTGATCTTAAAAGGTCTACCGCTTAATTCCACGACCGCTTCACCGTTTTCAATAATAGCTTCAATCTGATCGCCAAAGAGATGTTTCACATGCTTAGTATCGCTAGGTGTCCCAATAGTTACTATAGCTTTTATCGATTCCGCTTTCGCGGAAGCGAAAATAACTGCAGCACCACCTAAAGAATGACCTATCGCTAGAGTAGGAGCTTGATGATTGACCCTTAGGTATTCAACGGCAGCGAGCAGATCTTCCACATTTCCAGAAAAATTGGTATCGCCAAAATCACCTTCAGAATCTCCCAATCCTGTAAAATCAAATCTCAAAACACCAAAACCAGCACCAGTCAAGGCTCGCGTAATATTGCGAGTCGCGGTAAAGTTTTTACTACAGGTAAAACAGTGCGCAAAAATGGCAAAGTTATGCGGCTTTTGATCTACCGGTAATTCAATCCTTCCACTCAAGTCCTTACCGTCAGCATTCTGAAAGGTAATTTTGTTGATTTTCATACGCTATCTATTCCCAGAGATTGATCTGTACCTTTTTCATTTCGGCCTTGTAGGTTTCCCATTCATTGTCCAGCCATTGCTGGGTTTCGGTCATGGTTTTGTTTGCTGCCTGTTGTGCCTGTTGATATAATTGGGTCTCTGTAGCAGTTTGAGGACCTTGACGGCTGTCAATGTAACTGCGGGCACTTCCCAATCGCTGCAGGACGGTAACATCAGGATTACGGGTGATGCCCTGGCGATCATCAATGGCTCCAAAGTATTTTGCCTGTTCCTTCTCAATGGATTTGATGATAGAATCTGTAGTCTTGATTTGCTCCTCGTAGGCTTTTTTATCTTTTTCCTTGAGCATGGCATTAAAGGCATCTGCAGTCTTTTTATTTTCTGCGAGCTTTTGTGTGATTTGATAGATTTCATCACTCAAAGCTTCTACCTTTTTCATGGCGTCATATTTCGCCTTGCGATCTGCCACTGTCAATTCATCTACTCGTGGGTCATCTTCTACGGTGATCATCGTTTCACTCTGGATATCGCCGTATTCCAGCACTGCCTTGTAAGTTCCAGGCAACACATCTACACCACCAGATTCTCCTTCTCGCTCATTGACTCTGCGTGATGGATAGTTGGTTCCTTTCTCACGCAATCTCCAGTTCCATTCATGGATTCCCGTTTCTTTTGGAACCTTTGATTCTAAGGTGCGTATCAATCTCGAGCCATCATAAATCTTCAGTTTCATGGAATCTCTAGCGGTACTATCCACTTGTTTTGAAAGTTCTTTGTCAAAATAGTATTTGAACGATCCAGAACTGTCACGGTTTTCTCCTTGATAGATCGCATCACCTCCAAAGCGGCTTCCTGTAGGTTGTTGATATCTTGCCTGGTAGGCGATGGGCGGCTCAAATAGTTTAACGGGTTGATTGTATTTCGCTTTCGCGGAAGCGATATCTTTCAAAGGCCTGATATCATCTAATACCCATGCGGCACGTCCAAAAGTTCCTATAACAAGATCCTGCTCACGCGGATGGATCACCAAATCCTTGACGGAAACCGTCGGGAATCCATTAGTATATTTCACCCAATTATCACCGGCATCAATGGAAACATAAAGTCCATCATCAGTTCCCAAAAACATGAGTTCGTTTTGATCTGGAGCTTCAATGATGCTCAACGTATAGCTTTCTACATCGTCTGCATCGACAATACGATCCCAGCTTTTCCCATAATTGGTGGTGCGATAGGCGTATGGCTCATAATTGAACCTGCGGTAATCGTTAGCAACCAGTAGTGCGTGCCCTTTCTTAGAAGTGGACGCTTTGATCTGTGCTATCCAGCTACCTTCAGGTAAACCCTTCAATCCTTTGCTAATGTCTGTCCAGCTACCGCCACCGTCTTTTGTGACGTGAACGCGACCGTCGTCAGATCCTGCATAGATCACGTTGCGCTCTGCAGCGCTAGGTTCAATGACAAGAATAGTGGTGTGATTTTCTGCACCGGTAGCGTCTAGAGTGAGTCCTCCAGATTCTCCTTGTTTTTGCTTTTCGGGATCGTTTGTGGTTAGATCAGGACTAATCACAGTCCATGTTAAACCTTTGTCTGTTGATTTATGGACAAACTGGCTTCCAAAATATAACGTGCTGCTATCAAAGGGATCGATATTAATAGCTGCGTTCCAGTTGAATCTTAGGTCCACTTCTGGATCTGGATGTGTAGGACGCACGCTATAGTTGTTACCAGTTTCCCAGTCATATCTACTTACAAATCCCTGCTGACTCATAGAATATCCATAACGGCTGTTATCAGGATCTGGAACTACATCAAATCCATCGCCAAAACTAATTTCTTGCCAGTAGCTATTTCTAATGCCCTGGTCACGCCAAGTGTATGCTGGACCTCGCCAGCTACCATTATCTTGCATACCACCATAAACGTTGTAGGGTATATCCATGTCTACATTAATGTGGTAGAACTGGGCAACTGGTAGATTACCTATAAACCTCCAGGATTCACCGCGATCTCTAGTAATGTTCAAACCACCATCATTTCCATCGATCATAAAGGATCCATCTTCTGGATGGATGTACCACGCATGATGATCTGGATGCACTCCATTATTAGCGCCATAAGCAGGCATCAACTGTTCAAAGTTTTTACCACCATCTTCTGAAACATTCACATAAGTAAATACAGAATAGACTCGATTTTCATTGATGGGATCCACATAAATCTCTGAATAATAGAATGGTCGATTACCTATATCGCTTTTATTGTTAATCATTTTCCAATTGAATCCGCCATCTGTGCTTTTATAGAGGGCATTCTTTTTGGATTCTATAAGCGCATAGATAATATCTGGATTGCTGCGGGAAATGGCCACACCTATACGACCTAAATCTCCAGCAGGAATACCTTCTTTATCAGTCATTTTTTTCCAATTGGCACCGCCATCGTGAGTGATGTACAAGCCAGAGCCTTCACCACCAGATTTAAAGAACCATGGATCACGTTTATGTTCCCACATGGCTGCAATCAGCTTATTGGGGTTGGAAGGATCCATGATAAGGTCAGCTGCGCCAGATCTATCGTTTGTGTACAAAACTTTGTTCCAAGTTTTACCTCCATCAGTAGTTTTGAAAACACCACGTTCTGGGTGCTCGCCCCATGGCGAACCTATCGCTGCGGCATATACGACGTCTGGATTTGAGGGATCAATCACCACTCTGTGAATGTGTCGGGTTTTCTCCAGACCCATCGATTGCCAGGATTTACCGCCATCGAGTGATTTGAAAATCCCATAACCACCATTCAAGGAATTACGCGGGTTCCCTTCACCAGTTCCTGCCCAGATCACGCTGGGATTGGATTGCTGGATAGCAACTGCACCTATGGATGCCGTTACCTGATCGTCAAAAATGGGTTCCCATTTGATACCGCCACTTTCAGATTTCCATAAACCGCCACTCGCTGTACCGGCATAAATAATGTCTGGATTGCTTTCTACCACATCGATCGCTGTCACACGTCCCGACATGCCGCCAGGCCCTATGTTTCTAGGTTTCATATTTTTCACCAGATCAAGATCCAGCTTTTGTGAAATGCCCAGAAATGGCAATAATAGCAGTAGTAAAAAGGTATAATTCTTCATAGAAATAATATTGATGTTCTAAAGATAGGAATAGATTTCGCTTTCGCGAAAGCGAACTCGTCTCAAATCATTTCTGAATACGATCAAAGGTCTCCATTGCAGAGTTTACTGCACCTTCCATATATCCAGATAATACGGAGCTAGTCTCAGATCCAGCCATTATCAAGGTGTCGTTATTGAAACTGGATCTCAATTTGGAGTCACCGTTATTTTGATGTGGCTGTAGCTGATTTTGAGAAGTTGTTTTAGTGAATGGTTCATCAATCCAAGCGCATTCTTCATAGGAAACATGATCCAATACGTTTTTACCAAGGAAACTACTTAATTGCTCCAGCACCTTTTGCTTACGAGTTACCTTATCCAACTGGCTGAAATGAGAATTTAAAAATCCCATGATGGCAAACCTATCACCATTGATATTAGAGTAGTCATAAATCTCACTGGCTATCGCAAAATTGCTGAATGCAGTAACAGGTAGGTTTAATTGCTCCCAAAAAGCCGTTTTAAACCCTAAACCAAACTTGATGCTGTCTTGCATCCACGTGTGTGTGTTAACAGCGATATCTATGTAATCTTGTGGAAGTTCTGGATCGTATTCCAGTTGAGAGTTTAACGCTGGTGGTAAGGTGTTGATGACTAGATCAGTATCAAAAAAACCATTGTTGGTCTGGATGGTATATTTAGAATAGCGGTAGGAGATTTTTAAAACCTGTGTCTCCAGATGGACCTGATTGTGATCCAGCTTTGCAGCAAGTGAAAGAATCAGATTCGTGGTTCCACCTTTGATGCGATAACTGGTTTGCTGCTGTTCTGGAATTTGGATTTGCTGGAAGTCAGCGTTAGGTCTACCTTGATACCAGACATCTGTTCCAAATTTTTGCGGAAATGCTGGAATTTGCAACTCTTCCAGCAATTTTTTCACTCGCGGATTGTAATCCCAAAACCAAGCCGCACCCAAATCGATAGGTATGTGATTTCCTGACATTTTGGTAAAAATGCGACCACCCAATCTTGGTCTAGCTTCCAGAAGCAGGAAATCAATTCTTGCCTTTTTAAGTTGATAAGCCAGCGTTAATCCGGTCAATCCACCACCTATGATTGTAATTGTTGAGTGCATAAAAAAGCCTTTGGAATGTTCCAAAGGCTTCAAAGATACGTTTTGAGTTTTCTTATCTCGTGGGAAGTTGGGTGTCTTCCTTCCACATTTCATTACCCAAAGGTTTGAAATCATTACTACCCATAAATTCAAGATCTTTAAAGCTTGATTTTATAGAAGTAGGCTGGAATATGCTACCGTTTACTGAAATGTCATTAAGACAAGCTCTCAATAAAGGCTCATTAGGATCGCCCAGCATTCCCAAGTTTCCAAAATCTTCTTGCAACTCAATATCTGGCGCAAGTCCATCAAAATAATCTGTATTACCTACACTATTCAAACTTTTTAATACCAGCGGTTGCATAGCATAACGGTGAGAAGTATTTGCTCCTGAACGACCGAAGTCCTCGCTATCATATAATGTAATACTAGCTTGGAACTTACCGGCAGTATTTTCACCCACTTGAACCACGTTTATGTATGGATCCAGACCGTTGATCACTAATTCACTCGCGCTCGCGCTGTTGTTGGTTGTGATGATATGAACCTTATTGAGTCCAAGACGGTTCAATGCTGTCCCGCTAAACGTTGTATTCCTAAATAAATTGGTCAATCGATCAGGATCGTTGTCAAGGAAAAATTGCTGTATCTCTGGATTCCATTCTTCTCTGGAAAAAACGTCAGTAGTTGGATTGTTTGTAATTAAACTACCTAAGGTAATCGCCGTATTCACACTACCACCGCTATTATATCTTAAATCCAGTACTAGATTTGTAACACCTTGAGCCTTGAAATCTGCAAAAACGTCATTCAAGTCTTCATCAAATTGTCTTAAAAAGCTATTGTAAACTAGATAACCTATTTTGGCATTTCCTTGAGTAATTACTCTGCTCACTAGAATAGGGTCTTCCTGTAATTGGGACTTGGTCAAATTGTTAATTCCATTGCCATTGGCTACAGGGTTACCGTTGTTGAAATCGGCTAGGCCTATGCTATACACGTTTTGCGCTATCAGAGTTCTAAAATTGGTGTCTGTCAATTGGATTCCATCAATTTCGGTAAAGATTTGTCCTCGTTGTACTCCTTTTGCATCTGCATCAGAATTAGGTAACACATACCTCACATACCCAAAAATGTTAGTACCATTATCACGATATCTCACTAACCCGAATTCCATACCGTTATTCAAAGTATTCCCAGAAAGCGCTTGTTCTAAAGCCACATAGTCGTCCACAAGAATACTGAATCGATCTGTTCGAGCACGGTCAAATATCAAGGATTCAAAAAACGCTTCTGGTGAATTGAATTGATCGTGATAGTTCTCTAATTCCGCCTGGGTCGCAAAACGATCATTAGCAAGAATAGGCACCTCAGGTTTATATAGGTAAAAGGTGTTCAAACCTCGATAGATAAAATTTTTGACCACTGCATCGCTGGCAAATTGATCGTCATTATCTTCTGCACAGCTAGAAAGAATTCCTATACCAGCAAAGAGTAGGAATACATATTTATAAATTTTCATATAGGGTAATATAGTTAGGGGCTAAAATAATCAATGTCTCTTCATAGACATTATATTAGGTTTAAGTAATACATAAATCGTGCTAAAATTCGATATAATGTAAAATAATCGATGTTTTTGTAACAACACCGTTATTAACTCGTCATGATAATAGAACCGCATAAATGAATCAACCAACCTTCATAGCGACTTTCAAAGAAGTACAGCAAAAGATGTATTTCCTTTCCCGCAGGCTGCTTACCTCGCATGAAGAGGCTGCAGATGCCGTACAGGAGACGATGTTGAAGCTTTGGGAAAAGCGCAAGGATATTGAAGAGATCAATAATAAGGAAGCTTATGCTATGCAAATGGTGAAGAACTATTCGCTGGATCGATTGAAAAGTAAACAGGCCAGTCATTTAAAGATTGTCCATAACAATTATGAGTCTGCAGAGCGTAATGCACAAGATGAACTGGAGCGTGAATCGCAAGTGAGCATGGTCAGGAAAATGATCGCAAGATTACCAGAGAACTACAGGACAATACTTCACCTGCGTGACATTGAACATTATGATTACGAGGCAATTGAACGCATCATGGATATGAAATCAACTGCGGTGAGAGTGAATTTGAGTAGGGCACGTAAGTTGCTTAAAAAGAATATAGAAGAAGTTTATAAAACCGAAATAGCATGAACAAGCTACTGGAAAAATATTGGGAAGGCGACACCAGTCTTCAAGAGGAGCAGGAGTTGAGAGATTACTTCAATAGTGATCAGGTTGCACCAGAACACCTTGTGTACAAAGGGTTGTTCCATAGTTACGAGATGGAAAGTAGCATTGAGGTGGATGGTTTTGACGCTTTCGCGAAAGTGAAATCACAACAGCACCATAACAAGAGATTCAATCGCAGAACGTGGACCGGCATCGCAGTAGCGGCAAGTGTCTCACTTATGGTAGCCGTAGGATCTGGAATATATGACAACTCACGAGATGCAGATCTAGGAACCTATGACTCGCCAGAAGAAGCTTATGATGCAACGGTAGCAGCGCTGGAACTGGTTTCAAACAAATTCAATAAAGGGACAAGGAACCTAGAACCAATGACCGAATTAAATAAACAAACCTCACAGGTTTTTAATATCAACCAATAATTTAAATACAAAAACAATGAAAAAGATAATAACCATAGTCCTGTTTTTTGCTTTTGCAATGACAGCAACGGCCCAAAGCTTTGATGAAGTCGGCAATTTTAAACATGTTTCAGAAACTAGAGTTACTAGTGCCATGTTCAAGATGATAGGCGGTATTGATCTGGACGATCCAGAAACTGCAGAGCTTGCCAAAATTGTAGGAAACCTCAAGGATTTGAGAGTCTACACTACGGATGATGCGACCTCTTCCTCTAAAATGAAATTGTTTACGGATAATTTTGTGAACAAGAATAACTTAGAGCTTCTCATGAGCGTGAAGGAAGATGGAGAGAAATTCACCTTTCACATGCGTAAGGGAAACGGTGATACCAAAATAAAGGAGCTGATCATGTTCATGGAAGATGCCAGCGGTAATAAAACAGATACGGCTTTGCTTGTAATTACAGGTGACCTTGATTTGAATCAGATTGCTAAGATTACTCAAAAGATGAATATACCAGGCCAGAAACAGATTGAAAAGGCCACACAGAAGTAAACCACCAACCACCAAAAACTATTATTATGAACAAGCTTATTTTTAAAGTAATCGCCATCTCACTAACGGCAATGGCTATGCTTACCTCTTGTGAGAAAGAAGAATCACTGCAACAATTCTATGTGGATAGTGCAGAAAAGGACGGATTCATTACTACAAGCATCCCAAAATCTATTTTAGGATTGACCGCCTCCAATTTCTCTGAAGATTCTCAAAAGGCTTATGAGTCCATTGACAAGGTAAATTTGATAGCGCTGCCTGCAAAAGAAGAAAATAAAGCACTTTATGAAATTGAATCCAGAAAGCTGGATCAGATTTTTGAGAATGATAAATATGAACTTTTGATGTCCCACAGCAGCGATGGCATTAAAATGAAGATGCTTTTTGATGGATCCCAAGATGCTATTGATGAGATCATTGTTTACGGTAGATCTGACGAGATGGGATTAGGTGTAGCTCGTATATTGGGAGACGATATGAATGTGAGCGAGATCATGGCAATGATTCAGGAAGTTCAAGGGAATGATCTCAATACTTCTGGAATGAAATCCATTATTGGTGGATTGGGATTACCAGTAGGAGATATGAAAATGGAAACCGAGTAATAATTAGGTATTAAAAATTTAGATAAGCCCTTTTGCATTGTTCGCAAAAGGGTTTTTGTTTTAAAGCAGATTTATTTATACTGAGCTATAAACGTATATTTGCAGCCGCTTAAAAAGAGTCTATTATGAAAGCAGGAATCGTAGGTCTTCCCAATGTTGGTAAGTCCACCTTATTCAATTGTTTGTCAAATGCCAAGGCGCAAAGTGCCAACTTTCCGTTTTGTACGATTGAACCCAATGTTGGCGTGGTGAACGTGCCAGATCAACGTTTGGAGAAATTGGAGTCTTTAGTGAATCCAGAAAGAGTTGTACCAGCTACTGTTGAAATTGTTGATATAGCTGGACTTGTGAAAGGAGCAAGTAAAGGTGAAGGATTGGGGAATCAGTTTTTGGGTAACATTCGGGAAACTGATGCGATCATCCATGTATTGCGCTGCTTTGAGAATGATAATATCGTGCACGTGGATGGTAATGTAAATCCAGTAAGAGATAAAGAAACTATAGACATCGAATTACAGCTGAAAGATCTTGAGACCGTTGATAAGAAACTTGAGAAAGTAAAGAAAGCCGCTCGCACAGGTAACAAAGAAGCAATGAAAGAAGATGAAGTGCTATCTGCGGTAAAGAGTGCGCTGGAATCAGGAAATTCAGTGCGTACGGTTAAAGTGGATGATGCTTCTAGACAAGAATATATCAAACCATTACAGTTCATAACTGACAAGCCAGTCTTGTATTTGTGTAATGTAAATGACGACGCGGCAGTAACTGGAAATGCACACGTTGAAAAAGTACGCGAATTAGTCAAGGACGAGAATGCAGAAGTATTGGTCCTTGCCGTGGGAACTGAGGCCGATATCACGGAATTAGAAGATTACGAAGAGCGAAAAGAGTTTCTATCTGATATGGGACTTGATGAGCCAGGAAGTGCAAAATTGATTCGATCAGCATATAAGTTGCTAAATCAAGAAACTTACTTTACCGCTGGTGTCAAGGAAGTTAGAGCATGGACCATCAATGCAGGTTCTACAGCTCCACAGGCTGCCGGTGTGATTCACACTGATTTTGAAAAAGGATTTATCCGTGCAGAGGTTATTAAATACGATACTTATGTCGATTATGGCTCTGAACAAAAAGTAAAGGAAGCAGGTAAACTTAAAGTAGAAGGTAAAGAATATATCGTGCAAGATGGAGACATCATGCATTTCTTGTTTAATGTGTAATTATTTTTTAGATTAATATTATCGGGATGTGGTGCAGTCTGGTAGCATGCACGGCTGGGGGCCGTGTGGTCGCAGGTTCAAATCCTGTCATCCCGACAAAATAAATGCTCAGCGTGAAAACGCTGGGCTTTTTTGTTTTATTATTTGAGTAAATTGAAGGAATGCGTAGCTTATATTTTCACTCTTTCGCGAAAGCGAAACAATTAAAATTAATCCTACAAACACTACCCTTGATAACTAATGATCAAAATGATCGAACAGGATTTTCCGGAACCAATCAATCTGTTCATACAAACCAACTTCAAGTTAGAAACGCAGATTTAAATTAAATAAGGATCTATTTTTATCAATCACAGTTTTGGTTCTGATGGGGTCGCCGCTCCAAACTATTAGACCCATACTGATCTCGGTATTCGTAATTAAATAGGATTTCAGTTTCTTCAAGTAAACAGTGGCACTCCGTTAAATAAAAACCAAAGTCGCTACTTACGAAAACTGCAAATTTTTATTAATCGTTTGTACTAGTGTATAACCATAAAACAAATACAAATGAATTTCAAGAACATTTTAAGAGTAAGTATGCTTTTTGCAGCAATAACATTGGTTTCCTGTGGTCCTTCAAAAAGTATGGAAGGTGATAAGATGATGAATGATGAGAAAACTGTAATGGTAGGTGGTGCAGCTATGTACCCATCAAAAAATATCGTAGAGAATGCAGTTAACTCTAAAGACCACACTACACTTGTGGCAGCAGTAAAGGCAGCAGACTTAGTGAGCACTTTACAAGGTGAAGGTCCATTTACCGTTTTTGCTCCAACAAACGCTGCATTTGATAAGCTTCCTGCGGGCACGGTTGAAACATTGCTTAAGCCAGAAAACAAATCAGCACTTCAAGGTGTATTGACGTACCATGTGGTAGCTGGTAATTACAGCGCAAAGAATATCATCGATGCTATCAATATGAATAATGGAGCATTTACAGTTACAACTGTAAATGGTGAGAAGCTTACTGCAAGTTTAAGAGGTAATAAGGTAATCATTACAGACGCTAAAGGTGGAACATCCACGGTGACCATCGCAGACGTTAATCAATCCAATGGTGTGATTCACGTAGTAGACACTGTTTTACTTCCTGCATAAGGAATAGGTTGCTTAGTTTTCATTTAAAAAGCTGCCTATTATTTGGCAGCTTTTTTTATGATGTCATTTTTCATTACAAGTATTCTATAACTGGTCAAATCTTAAAATCACCTTTCCAATTTATACCTTCTTCATCTCGATTTAAATCGATTCCTTCAACTTTATTAGCTAGTATTTTAGATTTCATATCCAATTACGAATTATAATTAGTAATACCAAAAATTGTGATTTTATCTAGGATTATGAATGTTTTGATTGAAATGTCTAGCTTATCTCGCTTTCGCGAAAGCGTAACAATCAAAAATCAATCGCATAACACAAACTCTATTTCAGGATAATCAAACACGATTGTTCTGGAACCAATCAATCTGTTCCTGCACACCAGCCTCAAGCCCAACATGCGGATTGTAACCCAAAATAAATCTGGCTTTGTCGATGACGGCTTTGGTTCTCAACTGGTCACCACTGCGAGCCGGTTTGAGATCGATTCCAATTTTAGTATCCATCAACTTCTCAACGGTTTGTATTCCTTGAGCGGTAGTGTATTCCTGGTCGGTGCCTAGATTGATGACCTGACCATCGCATTGGTCCTCTTTTCCAATTACGCTAACGATCCCATCAATGATATCATTAATGTGCGTGAAGCTGCGTTTGTGTTCCAGACTACCTTCAAACAGAGGGAATTTCTTATCATTTATAGCACAATCGATTAATTGGCTAAACATCTTATCAGGTCGTTCTCGTGACCCATAAACGGAATATAACCGTAGCGAGCAGGCTGGATAATTCCCCAATCGCGACTGTGACATTACCAGTTGCTCTGCAGCCAGCTTTGTGACACCATAGTTGGATATAGGCTTTGCCATTTGTTCCTCATCACAAAAAACGTCTTTGCCGTAAATAGATGAGGTACCAATGTTGATAAACATTTTTAATTGGGCTAGGTGAGTAGCCGCAGCTGTCAATCTATGTGTTGCAATAATGTTGTTGGTGAGATATTGTTCAAAAGTTGAGGTGCTGGCAATACCAGGCAAGGCCGCGCCATGAAAAATGTAATCTAAGTCTTTTGGTAATGCAACTTTTAAGTCTGCTTCACGTAGATCCAATTCTTTGACCTCAATTCCCAATTGCGATAATGCTTTTGCATTTTCTCGTTTGAGCCTGGTATCATAATAATCTGAGAAGTTATCGATCCCAATAACCTCATGGTTTGAGGACTGAAGTCTTTCTGCAAGATGCGAACCTATAAAACCGGCACAGCCAGTGATGAGAATTTTCATTAATCGGGAAGTTAGCTATGCCAAAGGAATAGATTAAATATCAATTTAAAAAAGGTTTGCTCTATTAGTTGGCAAATTGGCTTGATTTCAAAATTACTTTAGATTTTATGTTTAACCTTGTAAAATCAACCAAAAAACAAACAACTGCATGTTGCAAACTTTGACCATTATTGTTCCTGTCTATAACGAGGCTGATAATCTACATAGGGTAGAAAAGGAACTTAATGATTATATAATAAATGCTAAAGTAGAGACATCTGTTCTTCTGGTCAACGACGGCTCTAAGGATCAAAGTCTCAAGATGATCAAGGATATTTGCTCAAAAAACGATCGTTTTCATTATATCAATTTTGATCGTAACTACGGCTTGAGCGCCGCCATTAAAGCTGGTTTTGATCACGCTACTTCAACGCTGGTAGGTTATATCGATTCAGATCTACAAACAAGTCCTAAGGATTTTGATTTGCTGATGGAACATATAGATGAATACGATCTAGTTACAGGTGTACGTTCACAACGCAAGGATAGTTTTGTAAAGAATATGTCGTCAACCATCGCAAATGGCATAAGACGCAGTTTTACTCATGATGGCATGGATGATACTGGCTGTCCACTCAAGATTATCAAAGCAGATTATGCCAAGCGCATCCCTATGTTTAAAGGTCTACACCGTTTTTTACCAGCAATGATCTTATTACAAAATGGAACAGTAAAACAAGTACCCGTTCAACATTTTGAACGCCTTGCGGGTACCGCAAAATTCGGGTTATGGAATAGGTTGTTGGGTCCATTGATGGATTGCTTCGCCTATCTATGGATGAAGAAAAAATACATCAATTACAAGGTAGCAGATAAAGCATGAATGATTGGGTGATCTATGCGATAGGTTTTGCTGCCCAAATTCTATTTTCTGCGCGGTCCATAATGCAATGGATCGTTTCAGAAAAGAATAAACGTGTCTTGACACCTGTTCTATTCTGGCAGCTTAGTCTATTAGCATCGTTTGCATTGTTCGTCTACGGATACCTGCGTGATGATTTTGCCATCATGCTGGGTCAGATATTGACCTACTTCATTTACATACGTAACATGCAGCTACAAGGCAGTTGGAAATCCTTTCCTAAACTAATCCGTTGGTTTCTTTACCTTTTTCCCGTACTCATCTTGATTGTGGGTTATAACAATCAAGTTTATGATCGAGTGCTGCTTTTCCAGAACGACGACATTCCAGGATGGTTGCTGGCCTTGGGAATCATTGCTCAAATAGTTTTTACCCTAAGATTTGTGTATCAATGGTTTTACAGTGAAAAACACAAGGAATCTTCATTACCATTCGGCTTTTGGGTATTGAGTCTTGTGGGTTCTCTATTAATTTTGACTTACGCGATCATAAGAGTGGATCCCGTATTATTTTTAGGACATTTACTAGGCATCTTTTTATACGCTCGCAACATGATTATATTGAAACGACAAGAATGACAAAGTTCCTAGATAAGCATCCTTATTGGTCCATCACCATCATGTGGATCGCTATTTACCTAGCGCATCTGGGATACTTGTACCCCAATATTATGGAGGCGCGCAACTTCATAACCGCTAGAGAAATGCTCACTGATGGGAACTGGATACTCACAACCATGGATGGTCTGGCGCGGTATGAAAAACCACCGTTACCTACATGGCTTACGGCATTTTTTGGTGAAATCTTTGGGATGGATAGCATTACAGCCCTTAGATTACCTGCGGCGTTAGTGACTTTGTTATTGTTGTTTTATATGTTCTCGCTTTCGCGAAAGCTGACTCAAAACAAATCTCTTTCACTATTAACCAGCCTTATCGCTGGTACAAGCTTCTACATCATTTTTGCTGGACGCAACGGCACTTGGGACATATTTGCCCATGCTTTCATGCTCGTGGGTATTTATTATTTGTTCTCTTTCTTTTACGACCAAGAGAAAAAATATCGCAACGCTTTACTTGCTGGGCTACTGATCGGATTATCATTTATGAGCAAAGGTCCAGTTTCACATTACGCTTTGCTATTACCATTTCTAATAGCTTATATCTTCACCTATAAATTCAACACATTCAAGAATAAATGGCTGCCGCTCACATTGATGATTATCGTGATCGCTGCATTGTCATCCTGGTGGGCGATTTACATTTATGCATACGACACCGCAGAAGCTACCCGAATTGCCACTAAAGAATCCGGTCGCTGGGTAGGTTATGAGCTCAAACCATTCTATTACTACTGGAGTTTTTTCACGCAATCCGGTATCTGGACCATACCGGCATTCGTTGCATTGTTTTATCCCTACCTGAAGAAAAAGGTTTCCAACCCTAAGGTGTATCGTTTCGTACTGCTGTGGACCGTTTTTTCGGTAATTTTGCTGTCTCTTATTCCTACTAAAAAGTCCCGTTACCTGCTTCCGGTATTGATTCCACTGGCAATGACAACTGCCTTTTATATCGAGTATCTCATCCTCAATTTTAAAAATATTACAAGTAAATGGGAAAAATGGCCGGTGTATTTCAATTTTGGTTTGATAGGAACCATTGGAGTCCTATTTCCCTTGGGAGCGTATCTGTATTTTGGTGATAAACTGAGTGACTATCTAGGTTACTTTGTAGTAACATCTGTAGCATTAGTAGCTGTGGGAGTTTCAATATGGTTTCATCTTTTGAAGCAACATCTAGGTAAGGTTTTCCATCTCACCATTGCTTTTATTATGGTCGTCATTATCTGTGGCTTCCCTTTATCTGGTGCCTTATTGGGGAATCCTGATTTTAATTCTGTGTCGCACCTTTCTGACCGTCAGGTGCCCGTTTATACCATCGATAAACTTGCTCCTGAAATATATTGGGATTATGGCTCTATAACGACTCACGCAACCATAGAGGAATTGAGTGAGATGGATCGTCCCAAGATTCAGATCCTCACAAATTTTACAGAAGATAAAGACAGACTAGATTCATTAAAGTCCGACTACACCATTCAATCGGTAGAGACATTTGATCTCAATCCCTTGGATAGTTCCCGCAGTAGTTACAAAAACCGTCTCAGGGCACATCTCTACACCTTGATGAAACGATAGTAAAGGACTATATCATTTTTACCATAGTGTTACCTGTCTTTGAGCACAGCTCGATAATTTCTATGGATTCATTATCTTATTAACCGACGGCGGGACCATCCTGCGGAATATGATTGCTATCATGTCAGGTTTAGATTTGTACTGGAGCTTTGATGTTCTCGCTTTCGCGAAAGCGAAATAACTATCATCAATTATGGATTCAAAAGAACACGGTAAAAGGTTTGCTCACATGTCTGCATTGGTATTTGCCTCACACATGGACGGCGACATTTGCGATAAAGAAAAGGACATTCTCAAGGGAATTGCAAAGAAACTCAAGATCAGTGAGGACGATTTTTCCATGCTCATCGAGAATCCCGAAAAATACCCTGTTGAAAAAACGACTATCGTGAGTAAACAGATGAGACGGCTTTATGAGATGTTCCACATCATATTTGCTGATCATGTTATTGATGAGCAGGAACGCAAAATGGTTTACAACTATGCTTTGGAAATAGGGATGCCGCCACAACGTGCTGCTAGAATTATAGAGAAGTCCATCCAACTTTTTGAAGGTAAGTTCAGTTTTGAGGAGTACAATATGATCGTAAGCCATCGATGACCTATACTTTAAGTGTTAGGACAAATAACAACAAGTCAGTACTTTGACCCTTCATCTCAAACGGAATTAAAGATAATGCGACATACATTGGGCTTTGATTCAGAAAAAGCCGTGTTAAATGGGCTCGTTAAGAATGATAAATTTAAATTTGATGAACTAAAATATCTATCGTAGAATTGTCAAATACACCAACCACCAAAACCTGATTATTTGAATTTACATCATTTCTCATCGTCTAAAGCAATACTCCTTTCGCTATTATTTTTAGCGGTAGGTACTGCCGGTTTTTCTCAGGCACCTCTTTTTTCCGGCGTGGCGGTCAGTGACATGGGAAACGGCAATAGCATAGGACAGGCAAACACCAGCAAGAACGTAGCCGTGGCGTCTGATGGGACTATTTATGTCGTGTATAGTGGAAGTGCAGGAGTACGAGTCGCAAAAAGTACAGATCGAGGTGCTACCTTCTTACCCAGCTTACAGATAAGTGCTAGCGTAGGATCAGAACCTGCCATTATGGTAAATGATCAGGGAATCGTATTTGTGTCTTTCATCTCCAACGGCTTGTTCATATCAAGAAGTCTAGATCAAGGTGAAAGTTTTGAAGAGCCTCGAGGCGTATCGAATAGTAGTTTTGGTGCCGCTCATATGGCTCATTACAATAACAATGTTTACTTAACCGATACTTCAGGTAGATTTTTAATTTCAAACAGTAATCAAGGCATTGGCGATTACACCATAACACCTACCGGTAGATCATTTGTATACTCAGATGTATTTACTGATGTCAACGGAAATGTCTTTTTACCCACAGATGACCCTAATCTATATCTTTTTGTAAGTACCGATAATGGGAATACTGTAAATGAAATAACATTAAATCCACCGGGAGAAGTCTTTTTTTCTAGCTACGCACTGAGTGACGGACCTTGTGGTACTTATATTTTCACAGGTGGAGCAGGATCTGCCGGATACCGTCTGGATGTCGAGACTGGAATGACACTACCTATAGCACTCGCAGAAAACTCAAGAAACGTTCAGGGAAGAACTCTATTTGCAGATAATACCGGTACTTTAATTGATGGATATCAAGCTGGAAACGGAGAGCTGCAGATGAAAATAAGTGCAGATCAAGGAACCACTTTTAGTGATCCTGTGATTATTGCTACAGGCGAAAGTCATAATATCGCTCGCAATCCGTTCACTGACGATATTGTGGCAGTATACTCGCAAGATGGTCAGATTTTTCTATCCGTCTATCCTGATTTATTAAAGAACATTCGCTTGAATGAGTTCGAAACTCCGCCCGACTTTTGTGATAGCAATTCTTTTGACATTGAATTTGAACTGTTCGGAACATTTACATCTTCATCTTTATTTGAGGTCATTTTGAGTGATGAGCAAGGGGATTTTAGCAATGCCGTCATTATAGGATCAGATCAGACCGCCACTGGTGGTACAGTCAACTGTACCATACCAGATGGCATTGAATTGAGTTCTGACTATAGAATCCTGATAAAATCTGATGAGATATGTCTGCAAAGCAATACGCTGGATCTCATTATTGATAACACGCTGCAGATAACAGGCAGCACTGCTATTTGTGAAATGGAAACCACCCAGTTATCAGGGTCTGGTGTTCCATCTTCAACATTGCCCTGGACATCCTCAGATGAAAGTGTGGCGACCGTTGATAACAATGGCCTGGTAACCGGAATCACGGCCGGTACAACAGTAATCACCTATTTTGAAGAAGGTGGTTGTGAAGGAAATGTGTCGATAGATCTAACTGTATCCACACAACCAGCTATTAATGGTCCCGAGATAGTTTGCTTTGACAGTCAGGCAATTTTCACGGCTGGCGGGTCACCATCAACAACAGATCCGTGGATATCTTCTGACCCTGCAGTTGCAACGATTGACCAAAGCGGATTATTAACAGCAATATCTGTTGGAACTACCATGGTTACTTATACCACTCAAGCTGGATGTACGGATACAATTCTAGTGGATATTGCTGCAGATGCATCCATCACCGGTGAGAATGTTCTCTGTTTGAATGAAACCAGTCAACTATCTACAGTGGCTTTGCCTAGTCCTGGCGATATGTGGCAATCACTCGATCCATCCATTGCTTCTGTCAATGGAGTAGGTCTGGTCACGTCAAATGCACCAGGCACTACGACAATAACATTTACAAACGCTATAGGTTGTAATGGTAGTATCGACATTACCGTAACAGAACACATAGTTATTGAAACTCCTGACAACGTGTGTGAAAACCAACAGTTACAGTTGATTTTTTCTGGAGGTAGCTCTGCATTGCAGTGGAGTTCTTCAGACACCTCTATAGCAAGTGTTGATGAAGATGGACTTGTCTCAGGTTTCATTGCTGGTTCTACACTAATTACAGCCGTAGACGATAATGGGTGCAGCACAGATGTTGTGGTCACGGTCGACCCCTTACCAGAGTTCAACCTGCCTGATACGGTCATCGTCTGTACAGATGAAGATGGTAATGTGATACTAGAAACACCTATATTGGAATCAGGACTTGATGCAGCTGCACATTCCTTTCAATGGTTTTACAATAATGATCTCATAAATAACGAGACGGCCAGTTCCATTGAAGTCATTTTCTCTGGAGAGTACAGACTTGTTGCAACCTCTAATGCTACAGGTTGTGAATTTGAAGATAGTACCACTGCCGTACGCAAAGAACCTCCAACTCTCACTGTAGAGACAACATCAAGTGACTTTGAGGAAGATCAAATGATCGTGGCCACTGCAACCGGTGATGGAGACCTTGAATTTAGTATAGGTGATGGTGTATGGCAGGGAAACGGAGTTTTTCAAAACCTCGATAACGGTAGATATGAAGTTACCGTGCGGGATAGAAATGGTTGTGGTGAGGAGACTCAAGTCGTTTATATATTGAGTTATCCTAAGTTTTTCACTCCCAACAACGATGGATTCAATGATCTATGGAGAATATCTGGATTGCAGGAAAATCAAGATGCAAGCATTTATATATTTGATCGTTACGGTAAGCTGCTCAAGCAATTAAACTCTACAGATCCTTCTTGGGATGGAACGTTCATTGGCGAGTTGATGCCATCGTCAGACTACTGGTTCAGGATCAATTATATTCCTATAGGAGCTGATGCACCGCGTGATTTCAGGGCTCACTTTACTCTTAAGAGGTAAGCATATTCCTTTAAATCGCAGATAGCAGGAATCGCCTAAAGAAATTTACTGGAGTTTGAATTTTGTATCGCTTTCGCGAAAGCGAACTCATCTTCAGACATTCTCAAAGATTTGAAAACCGGAAATGTTGAAAGGCTAAAATCCAAGTAAATACTAAGTAAGCTATCAATTTTTATTATTGTTCCACAAAGAATTACTTGTTGCCGTGAAATGTTTCCAGATATAATTCTTCAACTTTCTCGCGCGCCCAAGGTGTGCGGCGTAAAAACTTGAGACTGGATTTTACGGATGGATTTGTATTAAAAGCGTTAATTCTAACTTTGCCGCCCAACTCATGCCAGCCATAATGCTCCACGAGTTGCTCTACAATATCCGCCAGCTTAACGCCGTGCAGTGGATTGTTAGGTTGGGATTCCATTAATCAATATCAAATTGCATTGATTCCTTTACCGCATTGGTATTTCCATTTTCATCAATTCTCACAATGAAAAAGTGATCAAAATCTGCATCATCCAACTCGCCATAGTTTTGATCCTGTTGGAGGTCGTTTGCATATTTATTAATGGTATTACTGTGACCATAAAGCACCACGGTTTTACCACGATATTGTTCTAATAATGTCTTACCATTTACTGCGCTCACATCATAGGTTTCTACGTCAAGTTTTTTGGATCGTGCGAGTGGCTCAGCAGTGGATTGTGTACGTTGAGTGTCAGATGATATCACGTGATCTACATCCTTGAGCATAAAGTAATTGACCCATTCTGTAGCGCGCTGTTTTCCATAGGCAGTCAACTCTGGATCTGCGCCGTCCTGCTTTTCGGCATGGCGTATAAAATAGAAAGTTGTGAGGCCATCATCTTCCATTTTTTGGTTTTGAGAATTGGAATTATTACAGGATATCAGTGCTAATGCGAGAATCAAGACAATATGTTTCATGATAGGATCTTTAAATGGGTAAAAATAGGCAAACTTGCATCGCATTGTGTTAATACTACGTTTATCCAACATTTCTACTCCTCAATGTTATCTTTTAAATATGTAAGTATTGATTTATGGCAGTACTTTATCTCTAGTTCAAATTGCGTTAGGGATTGAAGTGAAAATCCTTTGATCACACGGTAGAGTGGTCAAAGATTGTAACGTAAAGCCCGACCATCCCGCCACAAGCGGGCTGGGAACGCCCAAATAATTATATTAAGGTTTGAACAACGGTTGGTAATTATCCACAATTTAGGGGTCGTTTCTGTTGATTAGTTTCGCTTCCGCGAAAGCGAACTACCAACAACCTTTATTATATTTCAAGCTAGGACACACGAGAGCAAATGAGCGAGGAAACTAAATATACTGAAGATAATATACGGTCGCTGGACTGGAAGGAGCACATTAGGATGCGTCCTGGAATGTACATTGGGAAACTGGGCGATGGTTCCAGTGCAGATGATGGAATCTATATTTTGTTGAAGGAAGTTATTGATAATTCCATCGATGAGTATGTGATGGGATCGGGTAAGTCCATTGAGGTTTCCATACAAGGCGAGCGCGTTATTGTTCGTGACTACGGTCGCGGTATACCGCTAGGAAAAGTGGTGGATGTGGTTTCCAAAATGAATACCGGTGGGAAGTACGATAGCCGCGCCTTTAAGAAATCGGTTGGATTGAATGGAGTAGGAACCAAGGCGGTGAATGCACTTTCAAATTACTTTAGGGTTGAGTCCACTCGTGATGGAAAAAGCGCCAGTGCAGAGTTTGAGCGTGGTGAGCTTACCAACGAGGAAATGCTGGACGAGACCAGCCGTCGTAAGGGAACCAAAATCACTTTCATACCGGACGATGAGATTTTCAAGAATTTCAAATACCGCCCAGAATATGTGGCGCGTATGCTTAAATACTACGTGTACCTCAATCCTGGATTGACCATTATTTTCAACGGCGAGAAGTTTTTCTCTGAAAATGGGTTGAAGGATTTGTTGAGCGAGAACATCAATGCATCTGATAGACTGTATCCAATCATTCACCTGCGAGCAGATGATATTGAGGTTGCGATGACCCACAGCAAAACCCAATATTCTGAAGAATATCACTCGTTTGCCAATGGACAGAATACTACCCAAGGTGGAACGCATCAGGCGGCTTTTAGAGAAGCCATCGTGAAAACGATACGTGAATATTATGGCAAGAATTATGAGGCCAGTGACATACGTAAATCCATTGTAAGTGCTATTGCTATAAAGGTGATGGAGCCTGTTTTTGAATCACAGACCAAAACTAAACTGGGTTCTACAGATATGGGCGGCGATTTGCCAACCGTTCGAACCTTTATTAATGATTTTATAGGTACGCAGCTGGATAATTATCTGCATAAAAATGCAGAGACTGCTGACGCACTCCAGCGTAAAATTATTCAAGCAGAACGTGAGCGTAAAGAGTTAAGTGGAATTAGAAAACTGGCAAAAGATCGTGCTAAAAAAGCCAGCCTCCACAACAAGAAACTGCGCGACTGCCGCGTGCATCTAACGGATAGTAAAAAAGATATGCACCTGGACAGTACTCTTTTCATTACGGAAGGTGATAGTGCGAGTGGATCGATCACGAAAAGTAGGAATGTGAATACACAAGCGGTGTTTTCGCTACGTGGTAAACCTTTGAATTCCTACAACATGAGCAAGAAGATTGTTTATGAAAATGAGGAATTCAATCTACTTCAAGCGGCACTCAATATAGAGGACAGCATGGAAGACCTGCGATACAACAAGATCGTGATTGCCACAGATGCCGATGTGGATGGAATGCACATACGTTTATTGTTGATCACCTTCTTCCTTCAATTCTTTCCAGAATTGATAAAGAAAGGACACTTATACATCTTGCAAACTCCGCTATTTAGAGTTCGCAACAAGAAAGAAACCAGATACTGCTACACGCCACAAGAACGTGCGGAAGCTATGGCAGAATTAGGTAAGAACCCAGAAATCACACGATTCAAGGGACTAGGTGAAATAAGCCCAGACGAATTTGTCCACTTTATAGGAGACGACATACGATTAGATCCCATCATGCTGGATGACAATATGAGTATTGAGGAACTATTGAGTTTCTATATGGGTAAAAACACACCTGACCGACAAGAATTTATCATTGATAATTTGAAGGTGGAGTTGGATGTGGTAGAGGAAGAACTACCTATGTAAGGCTATAATAAAAGCATGAAAAGTGAAAGTAGATTACCAAAAACAAAAGCAACTAAAGGAGAGTTTGAATTATAAAGGAATCATATTCATCTTAATAACTGCCATCTTTCTAATAATTGTTGGTGCATTATTCAAGATCATGCATTGGGGTTTTGGGGCAGAAGCATTAGTAAACGGCAACACAATTTTGGCTGCCGGACTGATTTTAAAGGTTGTAGCTTTAATTTGGTTTATGATTAGTTTATTGACTGCAAAGAAGAAATTGAATTAGAGGAAGTGAAACATTACAAAATACAAGAGGGTAAACTAAAAATGACGGACTCGAGTCCGCTCGTTTTAGCTATGCCTTTTATCGCCGTTGGTTTGACAATCGTTAGTCTTGTTCTCACAATCGTAGGTAGCAGGAATGAAGAGCCTGATTTTATTACATACTTTTCTTTGGCTCTATTATTCACGAGTATATCAGTACTCGTTTGGGCTTTGATCAAAAAGACTTTCAGAAGCGAATTACCAATTTCTGATATCAAACAAGTTAAACAAAGCTCTGTCAGTAGCTCTCTTTTTTATCTAGTTTTGAGTAACGGTAAACAACGTAACCTGAGCGAGGTTCGAGAAAGCCAAAGAGCAACTGAACTATTAGTTATTCTAAGAGAAGCAAACCCATTCATCACCGCCAACTTCACTGAAAACGAAGTGCAAACCAGATAGATTTTAAATCAGCATGAGCGAGGAAAACGAAAACGAAGAATTAGAAAATCTGGAAAACGGCTTTGAAGAACAAGCCACAGAAACCATTACACGTGTCACTGGCATGTATAAGGAATGGTTTCTGGATTATGCTAGTTATGTCATTTTAGAACGTGCCGTGCCTGCCATTGAGGATGGTTTTAAACCAGTCCAACGTCGTATCATGCAGTCCATGAAGGATCTGGATGATGGCAGGTACAACAAGGTGGCTAATATTGTAGGTCACACCATGCAATATCACCCGCACGGTGATGCTTCCATAGGTGATGCCATGGTGCAAATAGGGCAGAAGGACCTGTTGATCGATATGCAGGGAAATTGGGGAAATATCCTTACTGGCGATCCAGCGGCTGCTTCTCGTTACATAGAGGCACGATTGTCTAAGTTTGCCCTAGAGGTACTTTTCAACCCCAAAATAACCGAATGGCAAGCCAGTTATGACGGCCGCCGCAAGGAACCTATTAACCTACCAGTTAAATTCCCCTTACTGCTCACACAAGGTGCAGAAGGTATTGCTGTAGGTTTGAGTACCAAGATATTGCCGCACAACTTCAATGAGATTATTGATGCCAGCATCAAACACCTGCAAGGCAAGCGTTTTAAATTGTTTCCAGACTTTCCAACTGGTGGTGAGGCAGATGTCTCGAACTATAATGACGGAATGCGTGGTGGCAAGGTGCGCGTGCGTGCTAAGATGCACTCACCGGACAAGAGTACCATCATTATTACAGAGATTCCGTTTTCCACGACTACTAGTTCTCTTATTGATTCCATTCTCAAAGCCAATGATAAAGGCAAAATCAAGATCAAGAAGATTGAGGATAACACAGCTGCAGAGGTTGAGATTCAGATTCATCTACCACCTGGTTTATCACCAGACAAAACGATGGATGCACTTTTTGCCTTTACAAATTGTGAGGTAAGCGTATCACCGTTGGGTTGTGTGATTGAAGATAATAAACCACTGTTCGTGGGCGTCACAGAAATGCTACGCCGCAGTACCGATCATACGGTAGAGATCGTCCGTCAGGAACTACAGATTCAGCTGGATGAGGTGGAAGAGCAGTGGCATTTTGCTTCTCTGGAGCGCATTTTCATTGAGAACCGCATCTACCGTGATATTGAGGAAGAAGAAACATGGGATGGCGTGATAAACGCTATTGATAAAGGTTTAAAGCCTCATATCAAGTATTTGAAACGTGCTGTTACGGTGGATGACATAGTGAGGTTGACAGAGATACGCATCAAGCGAATTTCGAAATTCGACATTGATAAGGCTCAGCAAAAGATTGAAGCTCTTGAGGATCGTATTGCAGAGCTCAAAAAGAATCTCGAGAATCTTATAGAGTTTACCATTGAGTATTTCAAAAAACTCCAGAAGGACTACGGCAAGGATCGCACGCGCCAGACAGAGCTCAAGGCATTTGATGACATTGTTGCTAGTAAAGTGGTTATTAGAAATACAAAACTATACGTCAATCGTAAAGAAGGTTTTATTGGAACCAGCTTAAAACGAGATGAATACGTTTGTGATTGTGCAGATATTGATGATATTATCGTTTTCACGAAAGCAGGAACCATGATGGTCACTAAGGTCGATTCCAAAACCTTCATAGGTAAGGATATCCTCCACGTTGCTGTATTTAAAAAGAAGGATAAGCGTACGATCTACAATTTGATCTATCGCGATGGGAAAACAGGCCCTAGCTACGTGAAACGATTTGCTGTTACCAGTATGACTAGAGATAGGGAATATAATGTAGGGTACGGAAAGGCGGGAACAAGCGTTCATTACTTTAGTGCAAATCCTAATGGTGAGGCAGAGATCGTGACGATCAATTTGCGCCAGCAGGGAAGTATCAAGAAGCTCAAATGGGATCTGGACTTCAGCGATATTTTGATCAAAGGAAGATCCAGTAAGGGTAATCTAGTCACAAAGTATAATATCAAAAAAGTTGAGCTTAAGGAAGAAGGTGTTAGTACGCTTAAACCTCGTAAGATCTGGTTTGATGAGACCGTACAACGCATCAATGTTGATGGTCGTGGCGAGTTGCTGGGCGAATTCAAAGGAGAAGACAGACTTCTAATTATCAACCAAAAAGGAATAGCCAAAACAATCATTCCAGAAGTTACGGCACGTTTTGACGAGGATATGATCGTTCTTGAAAAATGGATTCCAAACAAACCCATTAGTGCGATTTATTTTAATGGTGAAAAGGAGCTGTTCTACGTCAAGCGTTTCCTTATAGAAAACGAGGATCGGGAAGAAGTTTTCATTTCTGATCATGAAAAATCTTACTTGGAAATTATCTCTACCGACCACCTTCCAGTTGCCGAAATCGTTTACAATAAACCTAGAGGCAAGGAACAACCACCTAATGACCAGATTGAGTTGGAAGAATTTATAAGCATTAAAGGTATTACAGCGCAAGGAAACATGCTGACTAAGGAAAAGGTAAAGCAAATCAATTTACTTGATCCACGGCCGTATGAGACTCCAGAAATAGAAGACGTAGAAGTCATTGAAGAAAATGACGAAGAGGAAACTACTGTGAATAATGGCGATCCTAAAGAGAACAGCACCGAGAATAACAAGGATTCAAAGAATGATTCACCTATCGATGACAAGGGACAAGGAAGTTTGTTTTAAAGACTAAAGTTTATTTTTGAACTCGCTTTCGCGAAAGCGGAACTTACTAAAAACAAGAATTACAAGAGTAAAAAATGGGTTTATTAACTGAATTTAAGGAGTTTGCGGTCAAGGGTAACATGATCGACATGGCCGTTGGTATAATTATAGGAACGGCATTCAATAATGTGGTCACCACTATTGTCGACAAGGTTTTCTTACCTCCTTTATCAATGCTCACGGATGATGTCAACTTTGCAAATCGCAAATGGGTGCTGCGAGAAGGCGTTGAGGCCGTTAGCGGTAGTGGTACGACGCCTACACCTGGAACAGAAGAAATCGCAATAGGCTATGGCGAGCTATTACAGGTTTCCATTGACTTTGTAATCATTGGTTTTACCGTATTCCTTGTGATTAAACTCATGAACAAACTGCGCAATCGAGCACAGGATCCTAAAAATCCAGAAGTGGTTACTCCAAAGGACATTGAATTACTCAATGATTTAAAAGAATTAATGGAAGAACAAAATAAAATTCTTTCCCGGAAATAATCCTTTAGTTTAATTTACTGAAAATAGGTTAGTTACGCCTAAAGTAATACCATAACTAAATTCTATTTCATTTAATCTTAAACTATTTAAACATACTATGGTCAGAAAGCTGAAAACGAATTTTAAGCAGTTTTTTAGCCAAAACGCTTTGATTATAAATTGTTTTCAAGTTTAGATTTATTTGAATAGCCAAAAAAAAGCGCCAGAGAACGACTCTGGCGCTTTTTTATTTATACTGGGATTAGTCAAGTTTTTTGGCAGTACCGTAATAAATCTGGTCACGACCAGATTGCTTAAATTCAAAAGAGTAGCTATCCTTACTGGTATTGAGAATCTTGAAGAGATAAGCACGGCTATCTGCATTAGTCTTAGGGTTGATAGGTATAATGCGCCATTCACAAGCATTGATCCATTCTACTCTCGAGGTATCCGTTACTCCTTCAAAGGTTTCTATCTGTATGTTTTCAGTTCGTTCAAATGTGGTTTTCAATAAATTCCCACCTGAATCTTGTTCCCAAACGAACGTTCCTGTTCTAAAATCGTCGCATTCTCTCGTGTTTTTATAATTTGAGCAAGCCGTGATACAGAAAGTAATGAGCAGTAGGAATACAAATTGACGCATAGAAGAATAATATTATAGTAAGGTGATCCTATTATAAAGATCAACTACAAAAATACATCGTGCAGAATTGCTACATGAATTAAAGCGATTAAAGAAAATGCTTTCCAAGAGCTTTGATCTTGACGTTATCTAAAATTAAGGGTTGGGAATAAACTCTGTGAAAGTACCGTCTTCATAAAACCAAATTACTTTTGATATATTTTTCCCTTTTTTTAAAAAATGAGATTGAGGTGTATCTGACTTTTCAGCTATTGGTTCAGCTGTTTTATCTGTATCAGATTCTTCGACAGCATCGCTTTTGTTTACTGTAGTTGACTTCTCTTTTGTCAATTCTTGGGTGTTGGAATTTTCTACAATTGGAGCCGATTTACTTTTAGGGTAGGTGCCTTTTCCATTCAGTAACCAATAGAGATCTACTTCATCAAAGTTCTTTAGAATGGACAAGACGAAGTCTAAACTCGGTTTGTTTCTTCCAGAAAGTATGTGTGAAATGGAGCTACGACCAACACCAATTTGCTCTGCAAAACTGGATGCGTTGAGGTCGTGATGCTCCATTATGAGCTCTAATCTCTTCGAAAATTCCTCTGAGTTTACCATGTTTACAAAGATAACCAAATATAGGTCTAATTGATGTTTCCAATTGTCAACATATGATTGAAATATTTGTGTCCTTATATAATTGACCACCTTTAAACATAAACCTTTAGGTTACTTGAAGATGTGTAATAAGCTGATTATAATCGATTATAATATTTAAAAACTTCCCATTAGACGATTCTTTGATGTTGGATTACCTCTCGCTCGAAAACCGTAAGGATTCTGTTTACATTAATAAACATTTTTAGTTGATCTATTGTTTACAATTGTAAATAATTGATTGTTTACGATTGTAAACATCGGTTTTGCGCTCCGTTTTACAATGACAACACGTATTTTTACATTAAATCTATTCTTGCATGAATCACCCACTGATAAAGTTGAATCGCTACTATTCTTATGAGCATTATGAAAAAGTGTTGATGGAAGTTATAGAGAAGCTTCCGCAGGATTTTTATTCCTTCTCTTATTTAGGATCTTCTGTAGAAAACCGATCCATTTTTGGAATTCGCTTAGGTCATGGTGATTTCAAAATCTTGGCATGGTCCCAAATGCACGGCAATGAATCTTCAACAACAAGAGCAATAATTGAACTGCTTCAATCAGAAAAATTGTTTGAGATTTTAAAGAGTTGCTCATTATACATTATTCCTGTTTTAAATCCTGATGGAGCTCAGTATTGGACAAGGAATAATGCAAACAATGTGGATCTCAATCGTGACGCACAGAAGTTGAGCCAGCCTGAAAGTGTCATATTAAAGGACGTTATTGATTTTTTTGAACCCGACCTTGCATTAAATCTTCACGGTCAAAGAACCATTTATGGTGTAGAGCAATCTGTCCTACCATGTCAATTATCTTTTTTGACTCCTTCAGCAGATCCTGAAAAGTCTATTACTAAGTCTCGAGTAAGGTCAATGCAATTAATAAATGCAATCGCAACCGAATTGGGTTCACTGGAAGCTGCGGCCATTGGCCGTTATGATGATTCTTTTAATATAAATTGTTGGGGTGATTACTGCCAGTCATTAGATATACCAACTATTCTATTTGAAGCTGGCCATGCTGGTAATGATTATGATAGGAGTAGAGTAGTAGAATTGATCAAGGCTTCCTTAATTACAGTTATAGAGAACTCAGCTAAAATGGATAAGCAAGATACTGACCAGATTACACAGTCTTATTTTGCTATTCCAGAAGTCGCTAAAAACTATACAGACGTATTGCTTTTGAATCTACCATCTGTAAAAGGAAAACGTAATATTGCAATAATGTATCATGAGCAAGTCGTAAATGATCATTTAGAATTCGTTCCAATGATTTATGTAATCGATGATCCTAAGATTTTATATGGTCACAAAATAATCGATGTGTCTCATAATCAAGAATTTGAAAATGATTTAATAATATCTCAGGATATGATGGTTACTTCAGAATCACTTAAAATCAATTCTTTCATTAAATAATCATTAATTCTTCAAATTTATTAGGAATCTATCAACGTTATCTTTTATTTTGTATTAAAATTTAAAAAAAATGAGGGCTAAGATAGACGAGATCGACAAGCAGATTCTTGATGTGTTGATTGAAAATACCAGAACACCTTTTACTGACATTGCCAAAAGACTAAATATTTCCGCTGGAACGGTTCATGTGAGAGTGAAAAAGATGGAAGAATCAGGGATTATCCATGGTTCTTCACTTACAGTGGATTATCATCAGTTGGGTTATAATTTCATTGCTTACATAGGAGTATATCTTGATCGCACCAGTCAAACACAATTTGTATTGGGGCGTATTGCAGAGATTCCTTACGTCACCGTGGCACATATCACTACAGGCAAATTCAACATATTTTGTAAAATTAGAGCAAGAGATACTACGCATGCAAAGAAGATCATCTTCTTATTAGATGATATTGATGGAGTAAGCCGCACAGAGACCATGATTAGTCTTGAGGAGAGCATCAACGATAAGAAAAGGCTGCTACACAAAGTATTTCAGGATCTATAATGATATTCCGCAGGGACATTAGGCCGTCAGAATACGCAGCTTATTACGAACCATACATTGATAGCATACCGCTGGAAAGCGATATGCTATTTCTGCTTAGGGATAATCTACATGAGATTATATCGCTCATCAAGGATCTTGAAAAGCCACTGGATCATCGCTATGCGTCAGATAAATGGAGCATTGGAGAACTCTTGATGCACTGCATTGATACAGAGCGCATCTTTTTTTACAGAGCCTTATCTTTTATGAGAGGAGATGCAACTAATTTACCCGGTTTTGACCAAGATCTATATGTTCGTGGTTTGCGGGATTTCGCTTTCGCGAAAGCGAACTTAATTTCATCCATAGAGATAACTCGAGCTTCAACTTTAGATTTATTCGAAACTGCAACTGCAGAATCGCTTAATAATCTAGGCGTAGGTAATGGTAACTCAATGTCAGTAAGATCCATTCCATTTGTAATTTGTGGCCACTGGAAGCATCACCTTAAAATCATAGCCGATAGATATTAACTTCATTTAAGAAGTTTCTTACAACTTTACCACTTTCTTTAGTTAGCCTTTTGATTTGTTAACGCTCCCTTGGGCAGATTCATCTTCATCTTTGTAACGAATCAAAAAACAACTATCATGAATAAGAACGTAGCAATATTAGCAACTAACGGATTTGAGGAAAGCGAACTTTCCAGCCCCAAAAAAGCATTTGAAGATGCAGGAGCAACCGTACATATAGTAAGTCCAGAAGGTGGAGAAATTAAAGCCTGGGCAGATGGTAATTGGTCCAAATCATATAAGGTAGATAAAAAATTAAGTGAAGTCAGTGCTAGTGATTATGACGCATTGATGTTACCTGGAGGTGTCATCAATCCAGATAGTCTTAGAACTAATGAAGATGCCATTTCTTTTATCAAGGATTTTTTTAAGCAGAAAAAACCAGTTAGTGCCATTTGTCACGGGCCATGGTCACTAATTAACGCAGAAGTTGTTGAAGGAAGAAAAATGACTTCATATCACACAATCCGCAAGGACCTTGAAAATGCTGGAGCGAACTGGGTAGATGAAGAAGTTGTAACAGATCAGGGATTTGTCACTAGTAGAAATCCAGATGATCTTCCAGCTTTCAACAAGAAGATCGTTGAAGAGTTGAAAGAAGGAAAACATGACAGACAACATGCATAATTAGCATTGTCTTAAATTAAAAAGTCCCGTTCAAATCATTTGAACGGGACTTTTTTGTTTTATAAAAACTCAATCTATTGGTTAAGCATTACCGGCATTACAAGCATGGTAACATTCTCACCTTCATCCAGTCCGTCTACAGGTGTTAGAATACCAGCACGATTAGGCAAAGACATCTCTAGAGATACATCATCGCAGTTCAGGTTGTTAAGCATTTCAATTAGGAAACGGCTATTAAATCCAATCTGCATATCATCACCTTGGTAATCACAAGTTAGGCGTTCGTCAGCCTTGTTGCTGTAATCAAGATCTTCAGCAGAAATGTTTAATTCTGCTCCAGCCATCTTGAGTCTTATTTGGTGAGTGGTTTTATTCGAGAAAATACTCACTCGTCGCACACTATTTAAGAATTGCGTTCTTGAAATAGTAAGTTTATTAGGATTTTCCTTAGGAATTACGGCTTCATAATTGGGATATTTTCCGTCTATTAATCGGCAAATTATGGTTGTATTTTCAAAAGTGAATTGAGCATTACTCTCGTTGTATTCAATAAGGACATCAGCCTCACTTCCCTGAAGTATGGATTTTAAAAGATTAAGTGGCTTCTTAGGCATTATAAACTCCGCAGTCTGGCTGGCAGTTACATCTTCTCTCTTATAACGCACTAACTTATGTGCATCTGTTGCAACAAACGTCAATGAATCACTGGCAAATTGGAAGAATACACCACTCATCACAGGTCTTAGGTCATCATTACCAGCGGCAAAAATAGTTTTGTTAATAGCTGTAGCTAGTGTATCTCCCATTACAGAAGTACTGCTTGGATCTTGCAATTGAACTGCTTTAGGAAACTCCTCAGCAGGAGCACAAGCAATCTCAGACTTTCCTTTATCGTGACTTACCGTCATCATCGTTCCTTCTGCATGGAAGGTCAATGGTTGTTCAGGGAAAGTTTTTAATGTGTCCAATAGTAACCGAGCAGGAATAGCAATTTGACCGTCATCTTGACTTTCAACGTTTAATCGACTGATTATCGTAGTCTCCATATCAGATGCAGAGACTTTCAATTCATTACCTACCAATTCCAGTAGGAAATTGTCAAGAATAGGCAACGTGTTGTTATTATTTATCACGCCACCTAGTAATTGAAGGTGCTTTTGTAAATAGGAACTGGATACTATAAACTTCATTTTGTCTTGTTAAATCGTTTAACCAACTAAAAATATATTGAGATGGTATAAAAATTGTAAGCTATTCTATTAAATTGCGAACTCAAATCGCAGAGCAAAGATATTTTTTATAATATGGTTCTTTGCATTTATTTATCAACAAAATTCTATATGTTTCAAAAAATACTCACACTTACTGTTTTCTTATTTTGTTCTATACTATTTGCTCAATCTGAATTAGAACTTAAGGAAATATCTTCAAAATCTGATCAGAATAAAAACGCTCAATTAGAAAAAAGGCTGACTTTGGATTTTGAAACAAATCAAGAGCAGGTTGATTTGTATCTAAAGAACAATCCCTTTTTAGCAAAATCTTTGAACTTAGAAGAATCATCTAGGTGGTTAGAAAGAATCAATGAAAATGGTCATCCAGTTTTTATAATCACTACAAACACCCAAGGAGCGGAAATGATAGGTGCAAATCAGCTTTATTCTGGTGGCAGCCTAGGATTAGATATCGATGGAAGTGGTATAACGGCAGGAATTTGGGATGGTGGTTACGTTCTTCAAAATCATCAAGAATTTAATAGAAGAGTAAGATATGGAGAAGCTGATAAATCTGTTAGTGGTCATGGTACTCATGTTGGAGGAACAATGATTGCATCAGGTGATGGTCGTGCAGATGCGCGTGGGATGGCACCTGGTGGTAGATTGAAAAGCTTTAGATTTGATAATGATGTTAATGAGATGTTGGAACAAGCACAGGATGGATTATTAATTTCAAACCACTCTTATGGAAGAGAAGTAACAGTAGATACAGAGTTGGAAGTGTTTGGACAATACGATTTTTCAGCTAGAGATTTTGATGCCATTACAGATGCTAATCCCTATTACTTACCAGTCGTAAGTGCAGGTAATGATAGAGGTAAAGATTATAATAGCGGCAAGGCAGAATATGATTTATTGACAGATAGAACAACATCTAAAAATGCCCTCACAGTTGGTGCTGTAACTGGTTCAACAGATAATGATGATCCATCAAACATTACGATGTCTAATTTCAGCTCTTGGGGACCAACTGACGATGGAAGAATTAAACCTGACTTAGTTGCTAAAGGTGTTAGTGTTTTGAGTACTAGTGATCAAAGCAACACTTCCTATTCAGTATTACAGGGTACCTCAATGTCTTCTCCAATGGTAGCTGGTGGATTAATGTTATTACATCAGTTATATAATGAATTGTTTGAATCTTTCATGAGATCTGCAACAATCAAGGGTTTAGTGTTATTTACTGCTAAAGAAGCTGGTAACACTCCTGGTCCCGATTACCGTTTCGGATGGGGACTTTTAGATGTAGAAGCCGCAGCTGAAATGTTGTTGAACGTTAGCAATTTAAATTTAGGAGTTATAGAAGAAAAAGAACTTGCCGATCAAGAATCATTGACTGAAACATTTACGGCAGTTGACACTGAGCGTATTTCATTCGCACTTTCATGGACAGATTTACCAGGTGAAGTTAAGAGTGAATATACGATTGACGACACTACTCCTGTTTTAATCAACGATCTAGATTTGAAGGTAGTAGATGATGAAGGAAATGAGTTTTTTCCTTATAAACTAGATGTTGAAAGATTTAGAAGCCGAGCAACTACAGGAGTTAATAACGTAGATAATATTGAAATCATTCATATCAATGCTCCAGCAGGAAATTATCGAGTAGAAATCACTCACAAAGGTGTTCTGGACAATCCTCAAAATTATAGTTTACTAGTCAACGGCGCAACAAAAGCAACGGCATCCACAAGTTCAGAAGAAATTGCAGGGCTTAGCATTTTTCCTAATCCAGCTAATGATTTTGTCAATATAACTTTTAATGCGACCTCTGTTAGTAATAATGTTACAATTCAGTTGTACAACACGCTAGGCCAGATGGTGAAAAATGAATCGTTCAATAATAACGGTAGATTCAATCAGCGAGTTAACATCTCTGATCTTAGATCTGGAGTATATTTTGTTGCTGTTAGTGATGGCAATCTCAAATCCACACGTAAGCTGATTGTGAAATAAAGATCAAAATGTAGCAATAAAAAAGCCCGACTATTCAGTCGGGCTTTTTAGTATATCAAATTCGAGATTAGTAAACTTCTACTATATCGTGTTTCTTGTCATTATAAGTAAAAGAGTCATTCTCCCGTAAACCTTTCATGGCTAGGTATAAAGGAGCTTGGTTTGAGATCGCAAATAAATCACTGTTTTGCTCTCTTAATTCTATCTGACCTATGCCAACGCTTATTAATAACAGTCTATCAGCAGTTCTGACTATTGCACCTTCCTGTACTGTAGTTTTACCACCATGAAAGTCAATATTATTGAAAGCAACCAGCATATCTTCATGCTCTTCACGCAATTGTGCATAACGTTCAAAATCGCCTAAAAGCTCACCCTGACTATCATCGTTGTCATAACCGTGTTTAGTCTCGTTCGATTCAATGCTGTTATTGATATCATCAAGCTGTTCTTTATGAACAGCGATACGATCTTTTATCTCTTGCTTACAAGCTGCTACGGCAGCCATTTTCAATTCTTTCATAGCCTATAATTTAGCGTAAAGATATGAGGCAGCAGGAGCACGTCCGGTTTACTTAATTTAAATTTAGCATATAGCTATAAATCAATAGTAGGCCGCTCAAAGACCTGAATACTACTTATAAGACGTTCCCTTACAATATTCATCATGCGTTTATTGAGAGCACTGGAATTGGAAATGTAAAACAGATATTCAGTAATCGTGAACATTCCCATGATGATTCCCTTGAGGCTATTTCTAAATTTCTGATCCCGATTGACCGCATTCTCTATGTAATCAATTCGCTTTACCGCAGTCAAGCCATAAAAAACATTCTTGTGCTTCTTAATATAATTGCGAAAAACCTCTACAAGTAGATCGTGTTGCAGTTTTGCCACGGGACGCAGCGTTCGATTCTGGAACTGTTCATCAGCACTCATGGTATCATTGACTTTGGCGCTCGGTATATCGGGACGCAGTGCGACTAGATACTCATCTCTATTTTCCATAATGTAGTGTTTCTTAAATGTAGGGATGATGGTGGTTTTTTCGCTTTCGCGAAAGCGGACATTCTCCACAACCTTATCAACAATCAAAATAAGTTAAACCATTGCAAAGTCTCTCGCTGCAAGTTGAGCCAAATCGTATTTTTAAAAGAAAAAGATGATAAAGACTATTAATCCATACAACGGCACTGAACTTAAATCTTACAAAGAAGACACTGCGCAGCAAATTGACGATAAACTTAAAATCGCAGATATTGCCTTTAAGGAATGGCGTAAAACCGATATGAATTTCAGGGCAAAACTCATAAAACGAGTAGGTGAGCTGTTGCGCAAAAATGCCAATGAGTATGCGAGACAGATGGCGATGGAAATGGGAAAACCCATAAGTCAAGGAAAAGCTGAAGCCGAAAAATGTGCCTGGTTATGTGATTATTATGCTGACAATGCTGCGGGATTTTTAGATTCAGAACAGTTTGATACTGATTACCACAAATCTTATGTTACTTATGAACCTATAGGTGTAGTGCTAGCTGTGATGCCATGGAATTATCCTTTCTGGCAAGTGATGCGCTTTATCGTTCCTGCACTTATGGCTGGTAACGTAGGTGTTCTTAAACACTCGAGCAGCGTCATGGGCTGTGCTATTATGCTGGAAGAATTGTTTAAAGAGGCTGGATTCTTAGAAGGATGTTTGAAGAATCTAACTGTGAGCAGCGATCCCATTGAATTTGTTATTAAAAGTCCTATAATTAAAGCGGTAACCCTTACCGGTTCTAAGCCTGCAGGTAGTGCTGTGGCTTCCACTGCTGGTAGTGAAATAAAGAAAACGGTTCTAGAATTAGGCGGTAGTAATGCGCTCGTGGTTTTTGATGATGCAGATATTGATAACGCAGTTGATACCTGTGTAGATGCCAGATATCAAAATACGGGACAAAGCTGTATCGCGGGAAAACGCTTGCTACTTCATAAAGAAATTACTTCAGTATTTCTTCAAAAATTGACCAATAAGGTCATGGATCTTAAAGTTGGAGATCCTTTACATGAAGATACGTATATAGGTGTGATGGCAAGAGCAGATCTTGCTGAAGAGCTAGAAGAAACCATGCACAAGTCTGTAAACATGGGTGCAGATATCCATTTAGGTGGTAAAAGAAAGGATGCCTTCTTTGAGCCTACGATTTTGACTAATGTTACTAAAGAGATGCCTGTGTTTAAAGAAGAAACATTTGGACCATTGCTGTCTGTTACATTATTTGAAAGTGATCAAGAGGCAATTGACTTAGTGAACGAATCTGAATTTGGTTTAGGAGTAAGCCTATTTTCTGAAAATACAGAACGCATGGAAAAAATGGTTTCTCACTTTGATGATGGATCAGTATTCATTAATGAAAAGGTGAGCAGTCACCCTAATCTACCCTTTGGTGGTACAGGAATTTCTGGTTATGGACGTGAGCTTTCTAGATTTGGTATTAGAGAATTCGTGAATATTAAAACGGTTGTTGTGAATAAATACTAGCAGCAAACTGTTAATTAAAATTAACAAATTTCTATCGATGTCCTTTCTATTTGAAATGACATCGATTTTTTTTGGCATAGTTATAGTTAACATATGTTAACCGCCTTAAATAGATACTTAAGCGGTTAAAGTGCTTAATTTAAAGGTTAAATAAACCGTTATATAGATTAAAAGCATATTTTAAAGGTAAAAACCCATCGTTTAACCTAATTTTAAAACCGAACGCTTTCATTACGAGTATGTTTGCAAGATAATACTCACAAATGAAAAACTTTACTCTACTAATATCTTTCTTAATAACGCTACCTATGTTTTCCCAAGTGGGAATAGGAACTGTAGATCCTGATGAATCCAGCATATTAGAGGTAGTATCTTCAAATAAGGGTGTCATTTTGCCTAAAGTATCGCTTACAGGAACTTTAGATATCTCAACAATTGCAAATCCAAAACCAGGTCTATTAGTTTACAATACTGCTAATGTTGTGGGATTAAATGTAGGTTATACCTATTGGGATGGTAGTCAATGGAGTACATTTCTTGACCTCAATACAGAGTCTAATGACTGGACGCTACAAGGGAATTCGATTACCGGTAGTGAGTTTTTGGGAACTACTAACGATCAGTCATTAAATTTTAAAATTAATAATACCGATGCTGGTGGTATTGAAACCAATGGTTCCATTAGGTTAGGTAGAGGAACAAGTTCTGCAACAAACAATATAGTTATAGGTAGCAATGCATCTGCAACGCAATTAGCATCCATAGCAATAGGTTTTGGAGCAAATGCTACTGGACAATCTACGTTTGCAATAGGAGCTCTTGCCAATGCAACCGCAGAAAGTGCTGGTGCTTTAGGACTTACATCCAAAGCTGAAGGGTTTCAATCGACAGCGTTAGGAAATGCAGCTTACGCTTTGCAATCCTATGCGACAGGAATCGGTTATAGTGCTAGAGCGGAAACATTAGGATCCACGGCCTTAGGTTCAAATAGTAAAACAGGTGTAAGTGGTGCAAATGGAGAATACGCCACAGCGATCGGTGCTAATGCCGCTGCAGAAGGGAATAATTCGATTTCAATTGGTGGAGGTGATGACACAGCTAGTGAATTCGCCATCGCTGCAGGTGAAAACAGCATAGCAATAGGTAAAAAGGCATTGGTTTCAAATACAGGAACTAACGGTTTAGCTATTGGTAGTGACGCTCAATCAACAGGCGTTCAATCGTTAGCTTTAGGCCTTAGTTCAAGAGCTAGTGCAGATTATTCTGCTTCCTTTGGTACGTTTGCATCCTCCAGTAACACATTTACGGCAGCTTTTGGATATGGTGCCACGGCAACAGGAATCGGAGCCACCGCATTTGGTTCAGGCGCTGATGCGACAAACAACAATGCCACTTCACTAGGTAATGATGCCATAGCATCTGGAAGCGGATCTTCCGTTGTTGGATTCAAATCGGAGGCTGCTGGCTTGTATGCTTCAACCCTAGGTTCTAACACAAGAGCAAATGGGCTTCATGCTATAGCAATTGGCGGCGGTGATCCAAACAACATTAATGGTGCAAATGCTTCAGGTTCTGACGCTATTTCTATAGGTCATTTATCAACCGCTAGTGCAACAAATGCTATCGCAATAGGTCATAATGTAGATGCTGGTCAGGCGAACTCTGTTATTTTAGGTAACAATGCAGATGTTGGTATAGGAACCGAAACTCCCGATGAAAAACTGCACGTTGTAGGTTCTGTAAAGATCGTGGATGGAACTCAAGCAGAAGGTAAAGTTCTTACATCTGATGCAAACGGAGTAGCTTCATGGCAAGTGTCCAATAATGTTAAAGCTTATGGGGAGATTTATAATACAGCTGATGAGAATCCTATTGCTGATAATAAATATCGCATTTTAGGTGGAATGAGTACAAATGCGAATAATAATTTTAATATGACGGCTGGAACTAATTATTTAGAAATCCAAATTACTGGAAGTTATAAAATCACCTATAGTTCATCGATGTTCACGTCGGATGCATCCGACAGGAATTTTGAGCTTACAGTTGCTAGAGCACCTAGTGGATCTGGCGCTAGTATTTTGTCGAGAGCAACATCATTTGCAGGGACGTCAAATTCAAATACTTATTTTGGAAATTCAAAAACATTTATTCAGAGTTTAAATGCAGGAGATCGTATATATTTCACCTACAGAACTTCTGGTAATGAAACTCGCTTTGTGGGTAACACCGTATCTCTGACTGCCGAAAAAATGTAATTTTAAGAATCTTTCAGAAACCACCACTGTAACCCAATAATGCTAATACTATTATTAAATGCTCCTTCAAGGAGTATTTTTTTTGCTTCCAGCTTTTTGATTCTTACGATCTGAATATCTTCTTTTTCGCTTTCCTTGCCGCCGCCGGTTTGGGTTTGTTGACTAGAGTGGACTTCAGTATAGAACAAATGGATCTGCTCTGAGCAGCCGCCAGGTGATGGGAAGTAGGTATGGATCTTTTCAAGCTTGTCGACTTGGTAACCTATCTCTTCTTGAAGTTCTCTTTTCGCGGAAGCGATATCACTCTCACCATCATCAATGGAACCGGCAACCAATTCCAGCATCCACGGCGATCCGCGACGGGCAGATGGATAGCGGAATTGCCTCGTGAATACAAAACTGTCCGTATCCACCTCGTAAACCAAAACTGCAACGCTATCACCACGTTCTAGGCACTCTCTTTTTGCAGTGATGTATGTTTCTTGTTCAAAAGTATCGTGTTTCACCTGGGCCTCTAGAACTTTTAAAAATCCATCATATACTTTCTTCTCTTTTTCAATACGGTAATCCATCGCTACTTTGTTTGTGACTAAGATAATGGTCACTGGATTTATTATTGACAGTTCAAATCCTTAATTTAGAAACCTCAATAAATTTCTATGACTCAAAGAATCATTTTTGCCATTCTTCTATCGGGAACGATGGTATTTTCAAGCTGTAAATCAAGCAAGGCAGTCGCCTCAAAATCTGGTACGGAATCCTCTAAATATAAGGACGATGATGGGATGAAACCCTATGCCAAGGTGATTACAAAAGACGCCAAAACCGATGAAGGCCTTTTCAAGGTGCATCAGGTTAAGGATAAGTTTTACTATGAGATCCCAAAAGACGTTCTCAACAAAGACATGTTGTTGGTAAGCCGTATTGCGCAGATCCCATCCAACCTAGGTGGTGGATATATGAATGCTGGTAGTAAAACCAATGAGCAAGTCGTTGCATGGCAGCGTTTTCAGGACAAGATATTATTAAAGGTAAAGTCGTATTCTGAAATTACCCGCGATTCTGCAGCAGCGATAACGAACTCGGTTCGAGTGAATAATTATGAACCGACTCTTTATGCTTTTGATATTGAAACCATGAGCGCAGATTCTACAGCCGCTGTAATTGATGTGACTAAATTTTTTAGTTCTGATGTTCCTGCTTTAAGTGGTTTGGATTCTAGAATGAGATCTACCTACAAGGTGCGTAATCTTGACAGTGACCGTAGTTTTATCAACTCCATTAATAGTTACCCAGAAAACATTGAGGTGAAGCAAGACTTTACTTATAATGCTACAGAGCCACCATCAAATGGATCTGTAGGTTCTATAAGTCTGCAAATGAATCAGTCAATGATCTTGTTGCCTGAAGATCCTATGACTCCTAGAATTTATGATCCACGCGTTGGGTTTTTCACGATAGATCAGATTGATTATTCCAGTAGTGCATTGAAAGCAGATGAGAATACCTATATACGTAGATGGAGATTAGAGCCTAAAGATCCCGAAGCTTATGCAAGAGGAGAATTGGTGGAACCGGCAAAACCTATCGTTTATTATCTGGATCCAGGAACCCCTGAAAATCTTAAGGAATACATCAAACAAGGTATTGAAGATTGGCAAAAGCCATTTGAGTCGGCTGGATTTAAGAATGCTATTATTGCTAAGGATGCGCCTACAGCAGAGGAAGATCCAGAATTCAGTCCAGAGGACATCCGTTATTCAGTGGTGCGCTATGTGGCGAGTACGACCCGTAACGCCGTTGGACCTAGTGTGAGTGACCCACGATCTGGTGAAATCATTGAGAGTGATATCATTTGGTACCACAATCACTTAAGATCGTACCGAAACAGATATTTGTTGGAAACTGGTGCTGCAAATCCATCAGCTAGAACGCTGGATACAGAGCCAGAAGAAATAGGAGAGATGATGCGTCAGGTAATTGCCCATGAGGTAGGACACGCATTAGGATTCCCTCATAATATGGCAGCGAGTTATGCCTACAATGTAGAGGATTATCGCGATGGTGACTTTACCCAAGAGAACGGTATTGCAGCTAGCTTAATGGATTATGCGCGATACAATTACATTGCACAGCCTGGTGATGAGAATATCCGTTTTGTCCGTCAGATGGGTCCTTACGATCATTATGCCGTGAATTGGGGTTACCGTGTCATTCCAGATGCCAGCACGCCAGAGGACGAAGTAGAAACGCTTAACGAGTGGATCATGGAAAAGGCAGGCGACCCTAGATATAAGTTTGGTCGTCAGAGCAGCCGTTTTGACCCACAATCACAAACAGAAGCCATTGGTAACGACCCGATTGCAGCAAGCACCTACGGAATCAAAAACCTAAAATACGTTGCCAAAAACCTACCGCAATGGACCTCAGATGAAACCAATAATTACAATGATCTAGAAGAACTCTATGGTGAGCTATTGGGCGTTTGGTCACGATATGTAGGACACGTTGTGACTAACGTTGGTGGTGTTAATGAAGATCTAAAAAAGCCAAACCAATCAGGACCTGTTTATACACCGGTTGATGCGGCTACTCAAGAGAAGTCTGTTGAATGGATGAATGAAAATGTATTTGAAACGCCACAATGGTTGATCGATCCTGCCATTGTACAGAACATTGATTATTCTGGATATGCAGAGCGTATGCGATCCATCCAGACCAGATACTTGAATGACTTATTGGACTTTGACCGCATAGGCAGATTGCTCAACGCAGAGACGATTTCTAGCAATTACTACAGTGCTTTGGATATGATGAAGGACGTGAGATCTGGTGTTTATTCGCCTAATGGAAAACTGGATATCTACCAGCGTAATCTTGAACGAGCCTATGTGGATAGGTTGAATTATTTGATGACTGGAGAGATGCAACGCGGCCGTGGTGGTGATTATTATGACGTGAGCCAGAGCGATGTGCGCTCCTTGGTTCGTGGAGAACTCAACAGCTTGCAGTCCTTGATCCGCTCAAAAAGGCGTGGAACCAGCGATACGGTGACCCGTTTCCACTACGATGATCTACTGGCTCGCATCGATGATATTCTCAATCCAGAGAAATAAGGTTCAACTAAGTATAAAAGAAAAGCAGATCGATATGATCTGCCTTTTTTGTTTGTGGGTGATTCCGCTTTCGCGAAAGCGGAACACCTATTAACCTACATTTCTATGTTCTGAAATTTGAGATCAAATCAATGATATTCCATGAGTTATCGTAGAAGGTAAAAGATGATAAACGACTAATCGAAGCTAAGTTAACTGCAGAACTGTCTCATTTGTAAGGAAGGATTACGAGGATCTTTCTACGAGCTCTATACGATCTTCTTTAATGGCAATTAACTTTTGCTTATAGAGATTACCTACAGCTTTTTTGAAGGACTTTTTGCTCATATTCATGTGGGAACGAATAGAGTCTGGCGAACTCTTGTCAGTAACTAAAATATAATCATGCTCACTTTCTCGAAGAGCTTCAAGAATGGTTTCAGAATCTGTGTCGATGACATTAAGAAAGCCTTGCGGACGTAGGGATACATCAATTTTTCCATCCTCGCGGATGTTCTTAATAAAACCGATGCCTTCCATGCCTTCTTCCAATTCAATGTAGACATCCTCATGATACACCAAACCTTCAAACTCGCCTTCAATTAAAACATTGAAACCTAGCGGTGACTCGTGTTGTACGGTTAGATTGACTTTATCTCCTGGTTTTAAGTCCATAAATATTTTGATGATATTTTACGTTGCAAATATCGGATTAAGTTACATCAAGACGGTAGACTGGTTTATAAAATTAGGACTTTTGGCAAATCCCAAGAGTGCTAATGGAATAGGGCGAATTTACAAAACCGAATTGTTTCTGCTGGATAACTAATTTGTTATAAAACATTAGGTTTTTTCAATATTAATCTACTTCGATTAATCCAAATCCCATTGGTAATTCATTAGTCTTATTGACTGGATTTAAGTTATCTAACGAAACGTAATTACTATCAAATAGATCAGCTATTTCTTGTTCAGAATAATTTTGTAG